>DAIOXA010000069.1:6884-7697 GCA_036758185.1 Bacillota bacterium | reverse complement strand
ATTGACTCCCTTGCCGACATGGAGATCCTGTTCAGCGGTATCCCCCTGGACAAAGTCAGTACTTCCATGACCATCAATGCCCCGGCCCTGGTGTTGCTGGCCATGTACCTGGTGGTGGCTGAAAAACAAGGAGTAGATTGGGCTGCCCTCAAGGGCACCATCCAAAACGATATCTTGAAGGAATATGTCGCCCGGGGGACCTATATCTTTCCGCCAGAGCCCTCTTTGAAGATCATCACAGATATCTTTGGCTTTTGCGCCGAGAACGTGCCCAACTGGAACACCATCAGCATCAGCGGCTACCACATTCGCGAGGCCGGCGCCACCGCGGTCCAGGAAATCGCCTTTACCTTGGCCAACGCCATCAACTATGTCGAGTCTGCCGTCAAGGCTGGCCTGAAGGTAGATGATTTCGCCCCCAGATTATCCTTCTTCTTTAACGCCCATTCCAACCTCTTTGAAGAAGTGGCCAAATTCCGGGCAGCTAGGAAGCTGTGGGCAGAGATTATGCTGGACCGCTTCGAAGCCGAGAATCCCAAATCCTTGGTGCTGCGCTTCCATACCCAGACAGCCGGCTCAACCCTGACGGCCCAGCAGCCAGACAATAATGTCGTTCGGGTTGCCCTGCAGGCTCTGTCTGCCGTCCTGGGCGGAACCCAGTCGTTGCACACTAACTCCCGGGATGAGGCCCTGGCCTTGCCCAGCGAGGACTCGGTGCGCATCGCTCTTAGGACTCAGCAAATTATTGCTCATGAGACAGGGGTCGCCGACGAGGTCGATCCTCTAGGGGGCAGCTACTATGTCGAGAACCTT
>DAIOXA010000069.1:4401-6874 GCA_036758185.1 Bacillota bacterium | reverse complement strand
ACCGCCGAGATTGAGGAGCGGGTAAGAGAGGTCCTGGCGAAAATTGACGAGATGGGCGGCGCCGTTACTGCCATCAATTCCGGCTTTATTCAGCGCCAGATCCAGGATAGCGCTTATCAATACCAGATGAGCGTTGAGACCAAAGAGCAGATCATCGTCGGCCAAAACCAGTTTACTATTGAAGAAGAAACTCAGCCCGACTTGCTACGGGTCGATCCCGCAGTGCAGGTTGCCCAAGAAAAGCGCCTGCAGGAGCTTAAGGCCCATCGGGATGAAAATACCGTTCAGAAAGCTTTGGCCGCAGTTGGCGCCGCAGCCAAAGAGGACGCCAACCTGTTCCCACCGGTCTTGGATGCAGTGCGCTCTTATGCGACCCTGGGCGAAATCTGCAGTATCCTTCGGCAAGTGTACGGCGAATACCAGGCGAGAGATTTGATCTAAAGGAGGCGGTCCCATTTGGTTCCCATAAGAGTTCTCATGGCAAAGCCGGGATTGGACGGCCATGATCGGGGTGCAAAGGTAGTTGCCCGTGCCCTGCGGGACGCTGGTATGGAAGTGATCTATACCGGCCTGCGTCAATCCCCGGAGCAAATTGTAAGGGCAGCCATCCAAGAGGATGTGGATATGGTGGGCTTATCTTGCCTTTCTGGCGCCCATAATTCCCTCTTTCCCAAGGTTGTCGAATTGTTGCAGGCGGCAGGAGCAGGGGATATTGAGGTCTTCGGTGGCGGTGTCATCCCCGACGGGGATATTCCCGCACTACTGGAAGCTGGAGTAAGAGCAGTGTTCACCCCTGGAACCCCCTTGGAGGATATCGTTGCCTTTGTTCAGGAAAGTGTGAAGAACGGCGATGCATAATTCCTGGCAACGGCAACTGGCCAGAACCATATCCAGGATAGAGGATCTGGATATGGAGACAATAGCCCAGTTGGCCGAATACCCCCTGGACAATCCAGCCGCCCACGTCATCGGCGTCACCGGTCCTCCTGGGGGTGGCAAGAGCACGCTGTGTGGCCAGTTGGTGCAAAAATTGGCCCAGGAGCATAAGGTGGCCGCCCTACTGGTTGATCCATCCAGTCCTTATTCTGGCGGCGCCATCCTGGGGGATAGGATTAGAATGCAGGCCCTGGGAGCTAATCCCAATGTTTACATTCGTTCCTTCAGCAACCGGGGCAACACCGGTGGCGTCAACAGCTCAGTGGTCAGTATTCTCAGAGCCGTCATGAGTTTCGGCTTTGAGTATATTATCATTGAGACGGTGGGCGCCGGGCAGTCCGAGGTCAAGATAGCCTCCATCGCCGACACAACTATAGTTGTCGCGGTACCCAATCTCGGCGATGAGATCCAGGCTTTCAAGTCTGGAATCATGGAGATTGCAGATATCTTTGTCATCAACAAGGCTGATTTGCCCGGCGTCGATGCCCTTTATACCGCCATCAAAGAATCGGCATTACATCATAGGGATGGTTGGCTCACTCCCCTTTGCCAAACCATAGCTCTTGACGGCCGGGGGATTGATGACCTCCTGACCAGCATTGATGAGCACGGGCGCTGGCTGCGAGGGGAGGGGCGTTTGGCAGAGAAGCGGAAGCAGGCCGCTAAGTTCGAGATCTTAGAACTCAGCAGCTATTATCTCCAGCGCCACTTGGACAGTGTGCCGGCGGAAATCCTTGCCGCTAATCTGGCAAATAAGGACTTTAACCTATTGCACCGACTAGATAGCTCATACAGAGAGCTTGTAAATTCATTGGGTGAGGTGTTATAGATGTTCAAGAAAATTGATCATCTCGGCATTGCTGTGGACAACCTTGAGGAGGCAGTGCATTTGTATCGAGATATCCTGGGCCTGGAATTTGCCGGAGAAGAGGTCGTGGCGGAACAAAAGGTCAAGACAGCCTTCTTCCCCCTGGGTGAAAGTTCCTTGGAACTATTGGAACCCACCGCCCCCGAGAGTCCCATTGCCAAATTCCTGGCCAAGAGGGGCCCTGGCATTCATCATATCGCCCTGCGGGTCGACGATGTGGTTCAGTCCATCGCAGAGATGAAGGCCAAGGGCATGCGAATGATTGACGAGGCGCCGAGAAGCGGCGCCCACGGAGCAAAGATTGCCTTTATACATCCTAAATCGACACCGGGAGTATTATTAGAACTATGCCAACGAGATCAGGAGGAATAAGATGAGGGACTGGCAGGAATTACAACAGGAGCTGGAAGAAAAACGCACTAAAATCCACGGTGGCGGCGGTGCCAAGGCCGTAGAAAAACAACTGGCTCAAGGGAAAAACACTGCTAGACAACGTATTGAGCTGCTATTAGACCCCGGTTCCTTTGTCGAACTCAATACCTTTGTCAAACATCGCTGTATAGATTTGGGAATGGACAAAAAGGAAACCCCCGGCGAAGGGGTGGTCACCGGTTATGGGACGATCTTTGGCCGCCTTGTCTATGTCTTTGCCCAAGATTTTACGGTGGT
>DAIOXA010000069.1:0-4391 GCA_036758185.1 Bacillota bacterium | reverse complement strand
ATGCTCGGAAGATCTGCAATTGTATGGACTTGGCCGCCAAAACCGGCGCCCCTGTCATCGGCCTCAACGATTCTGGCGGCGCCAGGATTCAAGAGGGTATTGATGCCCTCCACGGCTATGGCGAGATATTCCACCGCAACACCCTGTATTCAGGAGTCCTGCCCCAGATCTCGGTAATCCTTGGCCCCTGTGCCGGGGGCGCAGTTTATTCTCCCGCCATCACTGACTTTATTTTCATGACCAGGGAAACCAGCCAGATGTTCATCACTGGACCCCAGGTCATCAAGGCCGTTACCGGCGAGACCATCAGCGCCGAAGCCCTGGGCGGCGGCACAACCCACAATGCCGCCAGCGGCGTCGCACATTTCATCGCCCAGGACGAGGAAGATTGCCTCAACCAGGTGCGCAGATTGGTCAGCTACCTACCCTCCAATAATCTGGAAAAGGCGCCGGAAGTAGAAGCTATCCCGCCTCAAGAAATTGATTTAACTCAGCTGGTTCCAGCCAACCCCAACGTCGGCTATGATGTACGAGATCTCATCACCGCTGTGTTTGACGGGGATTCCTTTCTGGAAGTTCATTCTATGTTCGCCCAGAATGCTGTGGTGGGCTTTGCCCGGCTCCAGAGCAAAACCGTTGGCATCGTTGCCAACCAATCCCAGCACCTGGCGGGCTGTTTGGACATCAACGCCTCGGATAAAATCTCACGATTTATTCGGTTCTGCGATTGCTTTAATCTTCCAGTCGTCACCTTCGTGGACGTTCCCGGCTACCTGCCTGGCGTGCAGCAGGAACATAACGGCATTATTCGCCACGGGGCCAAAATCCTCTTCGCCTATTCCGAAGCCAGTGTGCCAAAAATTACAGTAATCCTGCGCAAGGCCTATGGCGGCGCGTATGTTGCGCTGGGCAGCAAGTCCCAGGGCACAGATCTTGTCCTGGCCTGGCCTACAGCAGAAGTGGCCGTCATGGGACCCGAAGGCGCCGTCAATATCATCTTCCGCAAGGATTTGGCCGCTGCCGAGGATCCAGATACCCGGCGTCAGGAGCTGGTAAAGGAGTACCGGGATAACTTTGCCAATCCTTATGTGGCTGCCGGCCGGGGCTTGGTGGATGAAGTAATAGAACCCGAGGATACCCGGACCCATCTCATCAACGCCCTGTCCATACTGGCAGGAAAAAGGGAAAAGAAGCCGGCGAAAAAACATGGCAACATTCCCCTATAAGGAGGGCGAGACATGGAATTAGAATTAGGTCTGTTAATTACCCTCATCGGCATGGCTATCGTCTTCGCCACCCTTTATGTATTAGCAGGGGTGCTGAAAATACCCAAATTCATTGTGGACTCAGCAACTGCCAAGAAGAAAAAGCCTATTCTTACACCTGCTATCCCTCCTCCCAATCCAGGAATTCCGCCTCAACACTTGGCGGCCATGGCTGCAGCAATTGCCGCCTTGGATCAACCTTACCGAATTACAGCTATTGAACTTCAGAGTAACGAAAATTGGGAGCGGAGCCGGTATACCGATATCACTTCCCTTTAATAGGAGGACAAAGATGAAAAGATTCAGAATTACAGTAGATGGTAAGGAATACAATGTTGAGGTAGAAGAGGTAAGGGAGGGGGCAGTCGCTCCTCAGCGCCCTGTCCCAACTGCTCCACCTGCTCCTGCCCCCGTTGCCCCCCAGAGGCCCGAAAGGCGGCCTCAAGCCCCCTCTGGCAGTGGCAGCCTCACCTCGCCCATGCCCGGTACCATTCTCAAGGTCTTGGTAAGCGTAGGGGACAAGGTCGAGCATGGGCAAGCTCTAGTTGTGCTCGAAGCCATGAAGATGGAAAACAATATCAACGCCACCACTACTGGCACCATCACTAGCATAGAAGTCAGCCAGGGCCAGAGTGTGGATACCGGCCAGCTACTGCTGACCATCGAATAGAGGTTCTGCCATGATTGAAAAGCTGGTTCAATTCTGGCAAAGCACCGGCTTTGCCCAGGCCGATATTTATCAGCTGGTGATGATTGCCGTCGCCCTTATTCTCCTGTACTTGGCCATTGTCAAAAAGTTTGAACCGCTACTGCTATTGCCCATCAGCTTTGGCATGCTGCTGGCCAATATTCCCGGCGCCAACCTCATGGGCGAACCTGTGGATGGACGGCCGGGGGGCCTGCTCTATTATCTTTACCAGGGAGTCAAACTGGGCATCTATCCCCCCCTGATCTTCTTAGGGGTCGGCGCATTTACCGACTTTGGTCCCTTAATTGCTAACCCCAAGCCCATGCTCTTGGGGGCTGCAGCTCAGTTTGGCATCTTCTTGACCTTTATCGGCGCAATTCTCCTGGGCTTTCCCATCCTCCAGGCTGCTTCCATCGGCATCATCGGCGCCGCCGACGGTCCGACTGCTATTTACCTGACATCATTTTTGGCGCAGGAGTTACTGGGTCCCATTGCCATTGCAGCTTATTCGTACATGGCCCTTGTTCCCATCATTCAGCCTCCCATCATGCGTTTGCTGACCACCAAGAAGGAGCGCCAGATTGTCATGGAACAGCTGCGCCCCGTCAGCAAGACCGAGAAGATCCTCTTCCCCATAATTGCAACTCTATTGACCGGCTTCTTGCTGCCCTCAGCTGTGCCCCTCATCGGGATGCTGATGCTGGGCAACCTCTTCAGGGAATCCGGCGTGGTGGAAAGGCTATTCAAGGCCTCTCAAAACGAGCTAAATAATATCATTGTAATCTTTCTAGGCGTCACTGTGGGCGCCACCGCTTCCGCAGATATCTTCCTCAGGTGGGAAACCATTAAGATTGTGCTCCTGGGACTAATAGCATTCTCCATGGGCACTGCCACCGGTGTGCTCTTTGGCAAGCTGATGTGCCGGCTGACCAAGGGCAAGGTCAATCCCCTGATCGGTTCTGCCGGGGTTTCGGCAGTGCCCATGGCCGCCCGGGTTTCTCAACAGGTTGGCTTGGAAGAAAACTCCATCAACTACCTGCTCATGCATGCCATGGGTCCCAACGTCGCTGGGGTAATCGGTTCAGCCATTGCCGCTGGCGTCCTCCTATCGCTATTGGGATAAGCGCTAAATTGACCCTCCGGGGTCATTTTAGTTGTGTGTACAATCTTTTCGTGCAATAATAAAAGGGACAATAATAACTACTTGGAAGGAAGTGTAGCAGTGCTCAAGATTCCCGTTGGAGTATCCAACAGACATGTACATGTATCCGAAAAAGATATGGTAACGTTATTTGGCTCAGGTAATGGCCTGACAAAATTGAAGGATCTAGCCCAGCCCGGCCAATATGCTGCCGAAGAAAAGGTAGATATAGTCGGACCCAAGGGGGGCATCGACGGAGTTCGGGTTCTGGGACCCACTCGCGGGCAGACCCAGATTGAAATATCCCGCACCGACTCGTTTAAGCTGGGGCTAAAGCCCCCTGTCCGGGATTCCGGTGATCTCCAGGGTTCCGAGACCATTACCCTCAAGGGACCCCAGGGTAGTGTTGAGTTGAGGGAGGGCGTCATCATTGCTCAGCGCCATATTCACATCACCCCGGAATTGGCAGAGAAGTATGGTCTCAAGGACAAGCAGATGGTCGCGGTAACTTGTGATGGTCCCCGGGCCTTGACCTTTGGTAATGTCTTGGTGCGAGTCAGCGACAAGTTCAGCCTGGAATTTCACATCGATGTGGACGAGGCAAATGCCTCCTTGCTGAACAATGGTGATGAAGTGACACTTCGGGATATCTAGCATTTACTGGGCAATCATAAAAAGACACAAACTCTGTGTCTTTTTGCGTAAATCCTTTATGATTCGACATAATTGGCGGATGACGACTCGCAGCTGACTTGAAATTTAAGTTTGCTGCTATCGCCGCCATCCATAGTTATATGGTGTCCACCCGACAAGGAGCGCAAACAAACAATTTTTTCATTCCCAGGAATTACAGGGCAAAGAGGGTATGAGTCAGTGCAATACGTCAAGCCTATCGAAATTGAGGAAGTGCTGGAGTGTCCAGAACGATACGTCCTGGTGGATGTCAGGACAGCTGCTGAGTTTGCCGTAGGTAGCATTCTGGGTAGTATTAACATTCCCCTATTTAACGAAGTTGAGCGGGAGCGAATTGGTAAGGTTTACAACAAGAACCCCAAGTCGGCAAGGTTTCTGGCCATGGATATTGTCAGTCCCAAAATATCTTCCTTTGTCCGCAAGACTTACGCAAGGTGCAGGGACAGAATTCCCGTCGCCGTTTGCTGGCGGGGAGGTATGCGCAGTTTAGCCGCAGCCCAGCTCTTGGCCTTGGCAGGGATTGACGCCCTACAGCTTCGGGGGGGATACAAACACTATCGCCAGTACATCTACCACCAGCTAGATGAGTATACTCTTAAAGCCC
>DAIOXA010000068.1:0-7800 GCA_036758185.1 Bacillota bacterium | reverse complement strand
TGGGCCATTCCCACCACCCCGCGGACGCCGTCGTAGAGGGTCAGGGAAAAACAATCCGCCGTGCACATGCCAATATATACGTTGGGCACATCTGTGTACAGGGCATCAACTTTCATGAGGGATCCCGGCTCTCGGGTGACACCGCGGCCGGCGTCGGCGGCCGTCACCCTGACCACCTTGGTTCCGTTATCTAAATGGGCCCGAGCGATGTTACCCAGGGCTATGCCCGTCTCACGCTCCAGGCCGCGATAGTTGGCTAAGACATCTTCCCGCTGAGCCCGGGCAAAGGTAAAACTACCTAAGTTCTTGGTGGTATAACAACACCTGAGTTTTGCCAACTTGAGCGAGTAATATGGGGTTGCCATCAATCTACCTCCCCGAAAGGACATCACTGATTAGCCTATGCGCTATGGAGGGTAAATAATACTAGCCCTCTTCCTTCTGTTACTATATGCCATGGGGTACGGTGATGTCCACAAAGTCAAAAAAATGGGCTGCACAGCAGCCCATTCCACTAGCTGACAAGGCAAAATCCTCTGACCCGGATCTTGCACTCACGCTTTTTTTTGGCTTTGATATCTGCCCTACCTGTATAATAATAGGGTCTTTGATCCTGAAACATATGCTCTATATAGATATCCTCAGCTTTGAACGTTGGGAATTCCCACATTGCGACAACCTCCTATCGGTGTAATTCTATATCTCAACCGGGATCAGCCCGTGATTCAAGTTTATTATACCCCCTATGGGTATATTTGTCAACCCTCTCTTGGTTACTTCCTGTGGCCTAGAGAACCGCAATGGCCTTTGCCAAAATATTGACCTGGCCGTACTATAATCTGTCTCCGGGGCAATACTAGGGTCGAGGTGATGGCTATGGAAATCTTCGACAAGGTAGAGGACCTGGGTCCCGTGGAAAACGTGCGGGTGGTGCACCGCCGCCTGCGTGTTCCCAAGGATGACTATTATAGGCGCATCGTCGAATATGCTGGAAAAGACTTTGAGGATACCGCCCAACTCTTTGTTCGGGATTATGTCCAAAGCAGGTATGAGGAAAGGGGAATTATCGGCATGGTCCGGGGTTGGGAAGAGGGGGATTGGGTACTGCTGGATGCTACCATCCGCTATCCCCAGGAAGCAGAGACCTAAATCAGGGCCAATTCTAATATGAGCTTGGGTGTAATCCTTCGAACCATTTTCCCCACTAGGGGGAAATGGTTTTGTATATAACCACCCGGTACTACCAACTATCTCTAAACCTTTTACTTCTGCGAGATATTATAATCATTCCTGATAACACTTATAAGCCTGGCTGATGTATAATACATGTGAAAGCGTTAACAAGGAGGCGTAATAATGTTATTTCTTATCATTACCGGAGTTGTCATCGGCGCTGGGGCTATCCTGCTGACAGCTCAAGGCAATCCCGCCAATATGGGTTTTTGCATTGCCTGTTTTTTGCGGGACATTTCTGGCGCTTTAGGCCTACATAGAGCTGGCGCCGTCCAGTACCTGCGCCCAGAAATCGCTGGTCTAGGAATTGGTGCCATGATCATCGCCCTGGCCAAGGGTGAATTTCGTGCCAGGGGCGGGGCCAACCCCCTGCTCCGCTTTGTCTTAGGGTTCTGTATGATGATTGGCGCCCTGACCTTCCTGGGCTGCCCCCTGCGCATGGTACTGCGTTTGGCCGGGGGAGATCTCAACGCGCTGATAGGCCTCTTCGGCTTTATTGGCGGAATTTTTGCCGGTGTCCTGGCTCTGAAATCTGGTTTCAACTCTGGCAAGTCCGTCCCCCAGGCCAAGGGAACAGGATTTATCTACCCAGCAATTCTGGCATCCCTGCTGGTAGCCGTTGCCCTGCGCCCGGACTTTATCCTCTTTAGTTCAGAAGGTCCCGGATCCATGGCGGCCCCTGTATTGATCGCCTTGGCAGCCGGTCTCGTAGTAGGGATACTGGCCCAACGTACTCGCCTGTGTATGGCCGGAGGTATCCGCGATTTGATCCTCATCCGCGACCCTCACCTGCTCTGGGGATTTCTTGGCATCTTTGGCGCTGCCCTCATCGGCAACATCGCCCTGGGCAATTTTAACTTAGGCTTCGCCAACCAGCCCATCGCCCACACTGCTCATCTCTGGAACTTCCTGGGCCTGGCGGTGGTTGGTTTTGCCGCCGTGCTGGCCGGGGGCTGCCCCCTCCGCCAGTTGATTATGGCAGGCGAAGGCGACACCGATGCCGTCCTTACAGTCCTTGGCATGGTGGCCGGCGCTGCCTTTGCCCATAACTTTGGTCTGGCTGGCTCAGGTGCAGGCGTTGCTCCTGCTGGCCAAGTCGCAGTAATCATCTCCTTGGTGGTATTGGCCCTGGTCGGTTTTGGTCATCGCTTAGGTTTCAAAGCTAGCTTAAGCAAAAAGGAGGCTGCTTAGAATGAAGTTGGATGTTACTGGTCTCTCTTGTCCCATGCCAGTGGTCAAGGTCAAGGAAGCCATAGATGAAGGCCATCTTCCCCTAATTGTCACAGCAGATGTTGGGGCGCCCAGGGACAATATCAAGCGCCTGGCTCAGCACATGGGTCTCATCATCAAGGAAGAACCTGCCGTGGCAGGGACCTTCACCTTGGAGCTCTGCAAAGCGTGACGCGTTACCTAATCCTCTTCCCTACCACCCACGATGCTCTGATGGCTGAAAAAAAGTGGCCCCAATCGGGATATAAAGGCAAACTGAGGCCCATCCCCAGAACTATAAGTTCCAGCTGTGGCCTCTGTCTGGAGACCGAAATGCCTCAGGGGCTAGGACCCGGCCCAATTCTCCGGCAATACAACCTCCAGTGGGAGCAGGTTGTAGAAGTTAAGGGCAGGGAATTGGTGGTCCGGGGAAAAACGTAATGATATAAGCCCCTGTACGGCTACGGCTGTCAGGGGCTTATGTTATACTTGCTTCTTGTTATTGTTTAAAACAACACCGGCCAGGAGACCCAGAGCCGCACCGCCCACAATGCCATAAACCAAGGCGCTCTCAAAGAACAGAACGGCGACGAGGATACCCAGGGCCGCTCCAAACACCAAGCCCAATCCAACCTTCATTATTGCCACCTCCCCAATAATATGTACGTAACTCATTATATTCCCTCATATTGCACTAGACAAGGGGTTAATAGAATTGTCACATAAATGTCATTAGTGGCAGATTCCTCCCAAGAATTGGCGCAAGGAGAAGAATATACTATACTTGGGGAGACAGTTAATTTAATCATCAAGGGAGAGGTGCATTAATGAAAGACAAATTGCTCTTGGCGCTGGATTTGGATGGAACCCTGCTTACCAGTGATTTGGAGATATCCCCCGACACAAAAAAGAGGTTGAGGGAGTTTCAGGACCTGGGCCATCTTGTGACCATCGCCACGGGACGTCCTCTCCAGGGGGCCCTACGCTATGCCATAGAGCTGGGACTAATAGCCCCCTTGATCCTGAATAATGGGGCCTTGGTGGCAGATGCCCAGGGGAAAGTGCATGGCCTGTATCCCGTCGACCCCCATGCCGGAGCAGATATCTTGGCCTATTGCCGGACCCACACCCTTCACTGTAGCTTTTTTATCGGCAATGATATATACATGTTGAGGCAAAATGCCCTGGCGGAAAGGTTGCACCAGACCTATGACCTCACCGTCCCCCAAGTCGCTGAGAACCCCGACAAGCTTATCCACCAGGGCGTGACAAATTTTGTCATCATCTTGGAGCCTCAGCGCCTTGAAGGCGTTTATGCCGAGATCAAGGCCCGCTTTGCTTCTCGCTTGGAAGTAGCACGCACGGGGGCACACTTCATCGACATCTTTCAACCCGGTGTTTCTAAGGGGTGGGCACTTCAGGAACTCGCCCAGGAGTTGGGGATTGCTCCTGGCAATGTCATCGCCGTGGGGGACAACCACAATGATTTGGATATGCTGGAGTGGGCAGGCCTGGGGGTGGCCATGGACGGGGCCGATGAGCTGGTCAAGGGGGCTGCCGACTACGTGACGACCAGCAACGACGATGATGGCATCGCCAGGCTGGTGGAAAAGATTCTGGACTGCGGCGACCATCTGCGCCTGGCCTCTGTCCAAAATAAATAGCGTACAGCAAAGCCTTCCACCGAGGTGGAAGGCTATATATCCTATTTTAGAGTTCCCCCAACACAGCTTGGGCGACATTGGTGGCATGGTCACCAATTCTTTCTAGGTTGGCGACTATATCCAGGAAGATTACCCCCGATGGGGGGAAGCACAATCCCTCATGAATCCTGGAGAGATGGCTATCCCGCAATCGCCTTTCCATGCGGTCTATATCCTGCTCAGAAATGATTGCTGCCCTGGCCAAGACAGAGTCAAGAGTCTCCAGTGCAGTAAAAACTTTTGTCACAGTATCTATGACCATGCTGTACATGTTCTTAATTTCTTCCATGGCCTCTGAAGAAAAGGCCAGACTCCTCTCCACCCTCTCCTCACACAACTGGGCAATATTCAAGGCATGGTCGCCAATGCGCTCAATGTCGTTAATGGCGTGGAAGTAGTTAGCCAATTCTCGGCCCTGAGCAGGTGTGATGCTCCGCTGAGACAACTCCGCCAAGTAGACAGAGATATCCGACTCCAGCTGATCGACAATTTCTTCTTTGGCTTGGACTACTTGGATTAAGCTGAGGTTATTCTTGAATAACATGGCTATAGAATTATCCAGCATCTCGGTGGCCAAAGCCGCCATGCGCTCAATCTCCTTCTTGGCGGCAGCTAATGCCATGGGAGGATTGAGCAGTAATCTGCGGTCCAGGAACTGTTGCCCCGCCTTGTCAATTCTTTCCTCCCCCGGGAGAAGCCAATTTACTACCCTGGTAAATAGAGGTATGAAAGGCAGGTAGACCAAGCTGCTTACCACGGCAAAGGAGGTATGCCCCCAGGCAATCTGCCGAGCAATATCTGTACTGGTTAAGCTGATTAAATTGGTGATGGGGTCCAAAAAACCAATAAACATCAGTGCTCCCAACGTACTGAATATTACATGGGCTAGGGCTGCCCGCCGGGCGGCCAAGTTGGCACCGATGCTGGCCAGAACAGCAGTGATACTGGTACCTGCGCAAGAGCCCAAGGTTAAGGCCAAGGCGGCGTCCAAATTCAAGATTCCTTGGGAGGCCAAAGCAATGATTACACCGACGGCGGCACTGCTGCTTTGAATGACGGCTGTAAAGAAAGCGCCGGCCAGCATGCCCAAAACCCTCCTTTCCCCAAAGGTTGTCAGGAGCGAAATAAATGCAGGACTGTCCTTTAGTTGACCCAGATTCCCTCCCATTATGTTCAGGCCCAAAAACAAAAGTCCGAAGCCCAAAAAGGCCTGTCCCATACTGCGGTATGACCTCTTTTTCATGAAGACAGCCATTATTACACCAATGCCGATTATGGGCAATGCGGCGTCAGTGATTTTAAAGGCGATGATCTGGGCTGTAATGGTAGTCCCGATGCGAGCGCCCAATATTATGCCAACGGCTTGGTTCAAGGCCATGAGTCCGGCATTGACAAACCCCACCACCATTACCGTAGTGGTGCTACTGCTCTGAACCAGTATCGTCACTATTACGCCGGTAAAAACGGCTATGTAACGGTTGAAGGTCAATAATTCCAGCATCCGGCGCAACTTGTCACCAGCTGCCCTTTGCAACCCCTTGGACATCAAACTCATTCCATAAATAAACAGGCCCAAGCCGCCGAAAACACCCAATAATATTTTAGCCGTTGCCAAGCATTATCCCCCCTAAGAAATTAGCGTACCTAAAGCTAGTTCCTCTGTCAATCAATTTCCCTAAAAAAAGTGTCTTTCCAGCCTAAATGTAAAAAGCTCTTGACATCCCTCAGCAAGCATACTATACTAATGTAAAGAACAATTTACATTTGGAGGGATTTGAATGGGGATATTGCATAGACTTGGACGCTTTTTTAAGAAACTGGGGTTTGACAAGGGTGATGAACGCTCGGTCTTGATTGTCGCTTATGTGGCGCGGATTAGCTGGGTGTACGTTACCATCGCCCTAATAACCTGGACATTGTATGAAGTCATCCGCTTTGGCCGACTGGGGTTGCCTGCTCTGCTCTTCTTTTCGTCCCAAGTGATATTCTGGTTTGCCTACATCTATTACCAGCGGAAACTGGGTGGCTAAGTGAAGAACACTCTCAAGGAATTGCGAAAGCAGCAAGATCTGACCCAGGAAGAGTTGGCCCAGCACCTGGGAGTGACCCGGCAGACCATCATCGCCATCGAAAATGACAAATATGATCCCAGCCTGCGTCTGGCCATGAAAATGGCTGAATTCTTCTCTGTCCCTGTGGAAAATATCTTCACCCCATAACAGTTGCCTTTCCTTCAGCACAATACAGTGGCTGACCCAAGGGGTCGGTCATTGTATTTTTATGTCGACGGGTGCAAACTTCTGGACATCAAAGAGGCCCTTATCCGTCAGCTTGAGGGCAGGGATCACCGGTAAGGCCAGAAAACTTAAGGCCATAAAGGGGCTCTTGATGGCGATACCCAGATCCCTGGCGGCAGCTTCCAATTGCGCTAACTGCCGGGCAACCTGTTCCAAGGGTTCCGGGGACATGAGGCCGGCGATGGGTAGAGGTAGCTGGGCCGAGACTTTGCCCTGATTCACCGCCACCAGCCCGCCCTGCATCGAGACAATAGTCTCGACGGCAACCGCCATATCTTCAGGGTCGATGCCGGCGACGATGATGTGGTGACTATCATGGGCAATGGAGGTGGCAATGGCGCCTCTTTTCAGATCCAAGCCCCGGAGCAACCCCAGGGCAACGCGGCCGCTGTTGCGATGGCGTTCCACCACCGCCAGTAAGGCCAAGTTATGCCAAGTCAGCTACCTGCTCTTGTTCTGCCGCCCCCGCCTTGGTGACAATTTGTCCGGGGATAAGTTCAATGACCCGGTACATTTCTGCCGGGGGAAGGGTAAAGTCTTGAGTATTTACACCCTTGACCCGCACCGACCGGCCGATGCACTCTGGCAAGGGGTCAGACACCGCTGCAAAGAGGGCTTTACCCTCTTGGGCCACCAGTCTACCATCTTTGTAAACCTGAAGGGGCTGAAAATCCTGGAGATCTTCCAAGACTACCAGGTCGGCCCGGCGTCCGGGGGCAATGGCGCCGATGCTGTCGACGCCCATGGCGGTGGCCGTGTTCAGGGTAGCCAGGCGGATGGCATCCATGGGATCCATCCCCAAACGACAGGCCTCCTGGAGGATCCAATTAATGCTGCCCTGGGAGAGGAGGTCCCCGGGATCGCGATCGTCGGTGGCAAACATATAGCGCGCTTGGTTATTCTCATTTACCGCCTCCAGAAGGGCCGCGAGGTTGCGGGCGGCAGAGCCTTCACGAATCATGACATACAATCCGGACCTAATCTTTTCCCGGGCCTCATCTGCGGTGGTAATCTCGTGATCGGCCTGTATTCCCCCCAAGAGGTAGGCATTGAGGTCCTTACCTATAAGGCCAGGGGCATGGCCGTCGATGAATCTGTCCTTAAACAGTTCTAGTTTGCGCCAGACCTTGGCTTCTCCCTGAACGACGCCGGGGTAGTTCATGACTTCACCCAGGCCAAAGGCACCCCTGTCAGCCATGACCTCTTGGAGATCCTCAGCTTCCAGTACTGCACCAGGGGTTTCCCAGGGTGAGGATGGCACGCAGGAGGGAAGCATGAGATAGAAATTCCATGGGTACTTGCCGCCCTGGGCCAACATATAGCGGATTCCGTCTAGCCCTGCCACATTGGCAATTTCG
>DAIOXA010000067.1:2196-7962 GCA_036758185.1 Bacillota bacterium | reverse complement strand
AAGGATAAGGTGCTGACAGAAAAGTCCCAGCGGCGTCTCACTGCCATCAAGGAGTTTACCGAACTGGGTTCGGGATATAAAATATCTCTGCGGGATCTGGAAATAAGGGGGACTGGAAACATTCTTGGACCCGAACAACACGGGTACGTTGCCGCCGTGGGCTTTGACCTCTACTGCCAGCTCTTGGAGCAGCAGGTTCAGGACCTATTGGGTCAACCCCGTCAAATGAAGGATTGGCCCGAGGTGACCATGGAATTGCCTATCAGCGCATATATTCCCGATGGTTATATGCCGGAACAGGAAAAGATCTACGTCTATCGCAGAATCAAAGATGCAGCCGACCTCCAGGCCATCGCAGACTTACAGGATGAGCTGGCGGACCGCTTCGGCAAATTTCCACCAGTCTTGCAAAACCTCTTAGATATTGGTAGAATTCGCATCTTGGCTATGGCCTTAGGGCTGGAATCCATTACCTGGACGGCCGACCAGCTCAAGGGCACCCAGGGCCTAGTTCTTACGTTTCTGACGGGCCGGGAACAGTCCCACAAGTTGGAAGATTTGAGGGTTCGGGACAAGAACAAGTATGATTTTCGCCGTCAGGATCGGGTTCGGGTCTACCTTCGAGTTAATCATGAGGAGATTTTGCCGGAATTAGAGCAGGTTCTGCACTTGCTGACAAAAATCGGCCATTGAGTAAGGGAAGATTATTTGATAAAATCTTTATCATATTGAAAGGGGTGGCATTGATGTTGAGTAAATACAGTAAAATTACGGCAGTGTTGGTCTTGGCCGTTCTCCTTGCGGCAGGCTGCACCACCGTTAAAGATCCCACAGCCTATGCCGTTGTTGACGGAGAAGAGATAACCCGGAAGGAATTTGACAATTATATTAACTTTCTGTGGTTCAATCCCGATCTCGAGCTGGACAAGGAGACGAAGTTGCAAGTGCTGGAGGAAATGATTCAGGTACAGGTCTATTATGCCGAAGCTACCGCTAGGGGTTATGAGCTCAATCTCGAACAGGCCACAGAGGATTACCAGGAATTTCGCGATCAGACAATCTTGGGTCAAACCTTCGTCGGCAACGCCACCGGCTACTATGAACGCCTGCAGGAGTTGGATCTCAGCGAAGAATGGATAATCAATACCTTCGCGCGTTTCCAGATTGTCTATGCCATGCTTGATGACGTGCGGGAAAAAGTAGAGGAGCCTAGTGACGAGGAGATCGAGGAATTTTACGAAAAGGAAAAGGGTACGTACTTTGCCCATGGCGAGATGCGCCGCGTCAGGCACGTGCTAGTCAATAGTAAGAATTTCCCCGATGCCGCCGAAGAAGAGATACCTACCCTCAGCAAGAACCTTGCCCAGGATATATACCAGCGCCTCCTGGACGGCGAAGACTTTGCCAAGCTAGCCCTGGAATACTCCCAGGATGGCAGTGCAGAAAGCGGTGGCGACATCGGTTTTGTTGAGAAGGGCGACGTCGTTAAAGAATTTGGCGATGTAGCCTTCGCTTTAGAAGTGGGCGAGGTTGCCGAACCCGTAGAGTCTCAATACGGCTGGCACGTGTTGGAGGTAACTGAGATCAAAGAGCCTGGCTTTCATGAGTTGGACGAGACGAGGCGGGCAATGATTGCTGGCGCCCTCCATGAGGATGCCCTGAAAAAGGCAGTTGACGGCTTTTTGGCCCAACTCCGGGACGAAGCTGACATCGTCAACAATCTAAAATAACAGGTGCGGGCTGTTCCAAGAGGACCGGCCCGTTTTTGATATATGGGACTGCCAGAGACGGGAAACCTTTAAAAATGTCAATGGTAAAAAATGAATAAATGTTTTAGTACAGTTATATACTAGCTATGACCGGGACACAATTTACTGACTGTAAGGAGGCAAGACGGTGAAAGCAACGGGCATTGTCAGACGCATCGATGATCTCGGGCGCGTAGTAATACCCAAGGAGATACGCCGGACACTAAAAATCCGTGAAGGCGACCCGTTAGAAATTTTTGTGGATCGTGATGGCGAAGTCATCCTCAAAAAATACTCCCCCATCGGCGAGCTAGGAGACTTTGCCAAAGAATATGCAGACTCACTGTATGAATCCCTAGGCCACATATCCTGCATTGCTGATCGTGACATGATAATTGCTGTATCCGGGGCGCCGAAAAAAGAATTTCTCAACAAGACTGTTGGCCCCACGGTGGAAAAAGCTATGGAAGAGAGGCGGACCCTCAAGATCGATAAGCCGGGCCAGCAGAAAGAGTGTCTATCCTGTCTGGCTGACGATGAAGAATGCAAGTTTACATCCGAAGTTATCGCTCCAATAATATCTGCAGGCGACCCCATTGGGGCGGTAATCCTGTGCTCCCGGGAGCAGGGCGCCAAAATGGGTGAGATGGAAATCAAATTGGCGGAGACTGCAGCCGGTTTCTTGGCTAAGCAAATGGCACAATAGAAAGGGACCGCGGTCCCTTTTTTTGTAGTATTAACCTGTAAACCTTTGGTATAATATTGGCAGCAGGAGAGGGGAGAATTAAATGCAGGAAGGCAGCAAGTTTATTAAGGGCGCGCTGGTCTTGACGGTGGCGGGAGTCATCGTAAAAATTTTGGGGGCAGTTTATAGAATTCCCCTGTATGGCATTTTGGGCGATGTAGGCATGGGTTTGTTTATGGCAGTATATCCTGTCTATTCTATGATGCTTTCCATCTCCACAGCAGGTGTTCCTGTGGCGGTCTCTAAATTGGTTGCGGAACGGCTGGCCCGGGGCAATTATAAGGGGGCTCACCAAGTATTTCGCGTCGCCCTGGGACTGATGACTGCTTCAGGTCTGATAGTGACCGGGGTGTTGCTCTTAGGAGCAAAATACTATACAACCAATGTCCTCAAGACACCTGGCGCCCTGTATCCCTTGGTGGCCATTGCACCATCCATAACTTTCTTTGCAGTAAAATCTGCCCTGCGCGGCTTTTTTCAGGGACAGCAGAGTATGCTCCCCACCGCCCTGTCCCAGGTTGTGGAGCAGGTTGTTCGCGTGGGCACCATATTCGTCTTCTCTTCCCTTCTAATTAAGTACAGCATTGAGCTGGGGGCGGCAGGAGCGGCGCTGGGTACAGTGACTGGCGCTATGGCCGCACTAATTTTATTGGTTATCATTTACTATAAGCGACGGCCAATCTTACTTAATGCCGCGGACACCGGCCATAATTCCCTCACATCCACCAAGAGGGTTTTCAAAGAGATACTGGCTCTGGCCCTGCCCATCACCATTGGCAGCATAGTGGTACCCTTGGTGAATATGGTGGATTCCACTCTAATCCTGCCCCGGCTGCAGGCCGGGGGATTTTCAGAAACCCAGGCCTTGGCCCTGTATGGAGATCTTTCCGGGGCAGCCATGCCCCTGGTTAACGTGCCGACGATTTTTACCTTGGCCCTGTCCACATCCCTGGTGCCTGCTATTTCCAACGCCTTCGCCCACAACAATAAAGGGCAAATCCAAAAGCTCAGCAGCCTCGCCATGCGTATCGGTATGATGATTGGCTTGCCCGCTGCCTTGGGACTCTTTCTCTTGGCTGAACCCATCAGCATCCTGCTCTATAAGAATGTCGATGTTGCCCGCTCCCTGGCGGTGGTAGCCTTTGCCGTAATCTTTATAAGCTTAAATCAGACCACTGCCCCGGTCCTCCAGGGATTGGGCAAGACATACTTACCTGTGTCCCATATGTTTACTGGCTTGGTGATTAAGGTAGTGATCAATTACCTCTTGACAGCAATTCCCTCAATCAATATTCTGGGTCCAGCCTTGGGTACCATAGTTGCCTTTGCTGTAGCAAGTTTGTTGAATTACCGATCCATTGTCAAGTTTGCTGGTGGGGGGATATCCCTGATGGATACCTTTGTCAAACCTGCACTGAACTCCATTGCCATGGGGGTGGCGGTGTTCATCCTCTACCCGCCGATTTATCGCGGAGTGAAGACCCTGGTCGGCGCCTTTACAGACAGCGAGCGTTTGCTCATCGGATGCGCTGTTATAATCGTCATTATCCTGGCTCTGGCGGTCTATGGCGCCGCTTCCCTGGTAACGGGCTCGATAACCCGCACCGAATTAGAGTTAGTACCCGGGGTGGGGGGGAAGTTGGCAAATTTCCTCACTCGTCTCAAGGTGCTGAGGAGTTAGGGCATGACTGAGTACAGATTCTCCCAGGACATCCGCACGCTACTGGCGATAATGAAGGTACTGCGCTCTCCCCAGGGCTGCCCCTGGGATAGGGAACAGACCAGTGCCAGCCTCATCCCCTATACCTTGGAAGAAGCTTATGAGGTTGCCGACGCTATTGAATCCGGTCAGGAGAATAAAATATGTGAAGAATTGGGAGACTTGTTACTGCAAATAGTTTTTCTCAGCCAAATTGCCCATGAACAAGGTCAGTTTAACTTCGATGACGTTGTCCAGGCCATTATCGAGAAGTTAGTTAGGCGTCATCCCCACATCTTTTCTGATGCTAAGGCCGAGACACCGGGTGAGGTTAGTAAAATCTGGGCCGAGGTAAAGGAAAAAGAGCATGGTGGCGTCCAGCGCTCAGAGGTCCCGCCTTTGCCAGGGTTGATTTTGTTAGAGAAATTGGCCAGAAGGGTGGACCCCTGTAGCGTCCAAGACCCCCTTATTCGACAATTGCTGGCGCTGGCAGAGCAAGCTCGTTGCCAAGGGGGTAGCCTTGAGACAAAAATACGCCGATTTTATGCTAATTATTGGTTGTGAGGGCAGGAATTCCAATTGCAAGTGGAGAATAATACCATAGCGTTATTCAAATTATTATCTGGAGGGAATGGAATGAATAAAACTGACCTTATCCAACTGGTTGCCGACAAAGCTGCTCTAAGCAAGAAAGACAGTGAAAAGGCTGTTAATGCTGCATTGGATGGCATTATGGAGACAGTCGCTGCTGGTGAGAGAGTACAGATTATCGGGTTTGGCACCTTTGAAAAGCGTGATCGCGCTGAAAAAATGGGCCGCAACCCCAGTACTGGCGAACAAATTCGCATCCCGGCCACCAGCGTTCCCGCCTTCAAAGCGGGCAAGGGCTTCAAAGAGCGCATGAAGTAACAACGCTAACCAGGTCCCAAGGGGCCTGGTTTTTCTATGGGGTATAAATGTTTTCCACCCGTATAATGCTATTAAGAGAAAGGATGGGGTGGAAAATGAAACGCAGGTTATTGATCCTTACAGCTATTCTCCTGATGGTTGCGGCGCCCAGTGGGTGCAGGCTATTCCGGCGGCCAGAAACTACACCTCAACAAGAACCAGTAAAAATTCCCCAAGAGATCTTTCAAGGCGACAACCAAGAGCCCCAACTAAGGGTCTACTTAGCAGAACAGGGCGCCATTTCTACCATGGCTATGGAGGAGTACATTGCCGGGGTTGTGGCGGCAGAGATGGATCCAGATTGGCCGGTGGAGGCCTTGGCCGCCCAGGCAATCAAAGCCAGGACCTTTACCCTGCAAAAAATTGCCGAGCAAGGAACCCTGCCCAACCGAGACGCTCATGCCTCCACAAGTATTGAAGAGTTCCAAGCTTATGATGCCAGTCGCATCAATGCCAAAGTCCAGGAGGCAATAGACAAAACCCGAGGGATGGTGGCAACCTATCAGGGCGATTTTGTGCGCAGTTGGTTTCATGCATATTGCGGAGGGATCACAGCAACGCCAAAGGCGGGCCTAAATTTCCAGGACGATATCCCTCCCTACCTTGAGCCAGTAAAAAATCCCTGC
>DAIOXA010000067.1:0-2186 GCA_036758185.1 Bacillota bacterium | reverse complement strand
ATGTTGACAAAGATCAGGAGTTCTGGACCAAAACCTTTAGCAAATCCCAGATTCGCTCGGCAGTTCAGAGCGTAACAAAGGATGATCCCGGCGACTTTGACAGTATCGATATAAGTGCCGAAGAAAACGGTCGGGCTGTGACATTTGATATTGGTGGGATTGAGGTTTCCGCCCCAGAATTGAGGTTGGCCTTGGGCAGTACTGAGATGCGCTCTACCTGGGTGGACACTCCGGAAGTCAGCGGGAGCCAGGTCAAGTTTACCGGTCGGGGCTATGGTCACGGCGTCGGCATGTGTCAGTGGGGGGCCAAGGGTTGGGCCGAAGAGGGTCGTTCGGCAGAAGAGATAGTACAATCCTTCTTCCCAGGGGTTGGCATCCAGAAGATTTGGGATTGACCAGGGTCCTACTAACCCTGGTTTGTTAGTCTATTCTTGGCGCCAGAGCATATACTCCATTAGGAGGTGTGGGCGATGGCGGAAACCAAGACTGTGCAGAATGACCATAAGCTAGTATTGCATAACCAGGAGCAGATGGACATAACGGGAGTTTCCCGGGTGGAGAGCTTCAATCCCGAAGAAATCTTGTTAGAAACGGATTTTGGCCTGGTTGCAATCAAGGGCGAGGAACTGGACATGCGTAATCTCAATTTGGAACAGGGAATTGTGGAAATCATCGGCCTGGTAACCGATATAATTTACACCGGCGAAAAGTCAGGGGGGCCAGGGCGAAAGGGGCTTTTCGAAAGGATTTTTAAATAAACGGGGGCGGGGTTAGTGACTTTCGGCGCCCAGGCGATAATGGTCGTAATTATGTTGTGTACAGGTATTCTACTGGGGTTTTGGCTGGATCTCTTTAGGCTTATCAACCGCAGGGGCAAGGCGCCCTACTTGCCAATATTGGACTTGTTGTTTTGGGCTGTTATAATATGTGTTGTATTCGTTGTCCTGATCAATACCAATTACCTTGAATTCAGGCTCTACGTGTTTTTTAGTTTAGGCTTAGGCCTGGTATTTTACTTAAAATTCCTTAGCCGCCATATTTTAAAGTTGTATATATGGGGTTTCGAATCTTTGCTAAAGATGATAAAATGGTTAGGAAGAGTCCTCAGCCCCCTGACAATACCAGCACGGCTGGTCGCTGGACTGGTGGATTTGAGTATAGAAGTGCTCCTCAGCCTTGTTGCCAGGGGTTTTTTAACAGTTTTTCAGCGTTATAGGCAGGATAATCCCCCTGTGACGTAGAACTACACCCCTGGGGGTGATACCATGGCTGCTAAGGTCAAGCGGGTGGACTTTTCCCGGCGGGGCAAATGGCTAAAGTTACTTTTTATTACCTTTTTGCTATATTTTACCGTTATTATAATTAACCAGCAATTTACCCTGAATAACCTCAGGGGGCGCAGCCAGGATATTAAAGCAGAAATCAGTAACCTGGAAGGCGTCAATCTAGAGCTGAAATACCGTATCGACCTCCTGCAGAACAACCCTGATTATATAGAAGGAATTGCCCGTCGGGAATTGGGTCTTGTTAGAGAGGGGGAGACTGTTTATATTTTTCCGCAGTTGGATCTCGGTAAGTAAAATACATTTAAACTATACAGGGGAGGAATTTCTTTAGAATGTCTCTGCAGGTCGGGCAGGTATTAACAGGTGAAGTAACCGGAATAACGAACTTTGGAGCTTTTATTTTGCTTCCCAACAAGGCAACCGGCCTTGTCCATATTTCCGAAGTGGCAGATAGTTATGTCCGGGACATCAAGGACTACCTGCAAATAAATCAGGAAGTAAAGGTAAAGGTAATCTCCGTCCAGAACGGCAAAATCGGTCTATCAATCCGCCGAGCCAATGAAACCCAACGGGATCAGCAAAGAGCTTTTGAAGAGAGGTTAAATAAATTCATCAAAGAAAGTGAAGAGAGGCAGACAGACTTGCGTCGTAAAACCGACAATAAACGTGGAGGGCGCGGTGGCAGGCGTTCTTGGTAGTAACAGTACTTGGTAGTCCTACAATACTTGACACGTATCATGGCGTAGTGTAGAATAGTTTTTGTCGGCGCGGGGTGGAGCAGTTGGTAGCTCGTCGGGCTCATAACCCGGAGGTCGCAGGTTCAAGTCCTGCCCCCGCAACCATAAGGGCGAATAGCTCAGCTGGGAGAGCACCTGCCTTACAAGCAGGGGGTCACAGGTT
>DAIOXA010000066.1:4874-7969 GCA_036758185.1 Bacillota bacterium | reverse complement strand
GGGTCGCCCCAACTTGGGCCAGCAAGGGAATTGTAGCAACACTGGTGTTGCTGGGGGCATTAACCTGGGTTATGGTAAGGCCCAAGTCCCTCAACGTACTTGCGGCAGTGAGGATGGTGTTCAGATTGGGCGTGACCTCCACCTGCTGGCTCTCATAGTTATACAATAAGCAGGGAAAGGCCGTAACTCCAACAATCTCCACATTGGGCAGGGAAGCGATCTTCTGGGCTACAGCGTCCAATTGGTTCAGGGCAATGCCTCCCCCTTGCCCCTCATAAATCAAGTCCTCTGGGCCTGCCACCCGCAGCAGCAGGGGCTGGTGAATGCCCAATTCCCTTGCTACAGCGGACACTTCCCGGGCCTTGGCCAGGGAAAAGACAGTCATCACCTCCGGGCCATGGGCGAGAAGGTCCGCCAACATGCCCCTGGGGGGCTGGACCAAATTACCTACATTGCCCAAGGCTATACCCGCCTGGGCCAAGGCCAAGGCCTCCCAGGGGTCAACAGCCACTGCTCTATGGATACCCGCCTGGGCAATTATCTTGGCCAGAACAGGGTTGCGTCCAATTTGTTTTGTCATCATGTACAACTGGATCCCAGCTTGGCGGGCTGACCGGGCCAGAGCAGCGGCATTGGCCGCTACAGCATCGACGTCAATTACATAGGTATTGGGAGTGATACGGCGGGTGCGGTGCAGATCCAGAGCAGCCTCCACCAAGACGGAGTTGCGCTGCAAGGTTGTCTCTAAAAACATAGACCATCCCTCCCTTAAGCTATGCTCGCCATTATTTCTCCCAGGATGCGGATAATCGTTTATGCCCCCGCCCGCATGGGGTTGATTCTGATCATGGTCTCAGCGAGTTCAGGCCTTTCTGCCAGGAAGGTTCCCGAAACCCGATAAAACATAGCCGTCACCTCGTAGCGGGACTCAGCCCCCACCGGCCAGGTGGCGCAGCCCATATTATCCGCCGCCGCCAGCACCTGCCGGGCCACCGGTCTGGTAAATTCCACCAGCACCACCCGGGACTGGGCATTGGCAATGGCGGCCCCCTTAACTCCTGGGACGGCGCCCTGGTTCAAGAGCTGGACAATTTTGTCACCCTGGATGGCTTGGATGGCCAGACTGACCGGTGCATAGACCAAGGAACGCAGGACGTCCATGGCCTCGGGACCCTGAACCTGGCTGCCTCCAGAATAATTCAGATCCCGCACTGCAGCCACCAGTTCTCCCTTGCCCACAACACAACCGATGCCCTGGGGTCCCAGTAGCTTAAAGCAAGAAAAGGTACTGAGGTCCGCCCCCAGCCCCACCCCAATCTGAGGCAGCTTCATCACCACATAATTGTCATCGCTGAGGATGATGATCCCTGGATGCCATTGGCGCAACCGGGTCATGACTTGGTCGGCATCATACCTGTCTTTGGGGACCTGACGGGAGAGCTGTACCAAAGCATAATTTGGCGTCTCCCCGGGCAGTTCCAGGACATTATAGTCCACTGCCCTGGGTTGAAGTCCCATCATGTCTAGGGTCGCCTTGGTGGTGGGATAAATGGGGGCAGTGTGGACCAGGATTTCCGCCCCCGGCGGCGCTGTCGCTGCCAGGGCCAGGCGCAAGGCCCCAGTTCCCGCTCCCCGAACCAGGGCAGCATCCTCCCCACCGAAATACTGGGCAAGGACTGCTTCCACCCGGGCGGTTTGCTGCGGCCGCCCCCCTTGGGGACGCAGGCCATAATCCCCAGCAATCATGAACTCGCTGCCGCTAAAGTGCTGATGAATCGTCTCCACCAGGCGAAATTGTGCGGCCATGGCCTCCTCTAAACTCATTGTCTGTAAAGGATAGAATTTCATCGTCATCACTCCACTGCCAGCAACCTGGCAGGATTTTCGATTAGCAGGGTATCGATATCTTGTTGCCGAAGCCCCAGGTCCAGAAGCCGGGGCACAAAGCTATCCAAGAGATAGGCATAACCAATACCCCCCCGGTTCCACAGTTGCGTCTTTCGGGTCAGGTCCTGGGAGAGGACTACTTGCTGCAGATGCCCCCGCTGGGCTAACTCGACAATGCGCTGGGCGCGGATTTCATCCTGCTGGTAATTGAGCTTGCCCACGGTGTCAAAGCCCAGGTAACAGCCGGTGTCGGCCAGGCGCAGATGGTACTCCTCATCACTACTCAGGTCGGTGTGGCCGATGACCACCTGGGACAGGTCCACCCCCATACCCTCAAAGAGCCTGACCTGCTCCAGTCCCAATTTTCCCAAAGTGGTGTGGGTGTAAATGGGATGTCCCGTCTGCCGGCAGGCCCAGGCAGCAGCCCGCAGAGCCTTCTTCTCCAGCGCCGTTATTACTTCAGCACTGCTGCCAACTTCGCCGATGACATGGGCGCGGACGCCGGTATCGTCGATGCCCTGAACAATATCCATGACCATAGAGCTGGCCAATTCCCCTTCACTGCAGTCCCGAACCCAGTCGGGTAAGAAGGGTTCCTTGTACACCCCGGTGGAGGCGATAACGTGGATCCCAGTAGCTTCTGCCACCTGGACAAGGGCGGGAATATCCCGGCCCATCCCCCAATTGGTCGCCTCCACCACGGCGCCCAGGCCGCGGCGCTGCAGTTCTTCCAGCTCGGCAATTACCCCGGGCAGATCGTCATAGCGGGTGTCGGGATCATTCTACTGGCTAGATAAGTCCAGTTTTAAGTGTTCGTGAATATAAGTCAGGCCCAGTTGCTCAGGCTCAATACGACCCAGTACGGTGTTTATATACATAGCTCTTCCCTCCAGCTCAAATATACCCAATCCAAGACCGGGTCCAGCCCTGGATAAAGTATTCCTCGAACAGCCGAGGCCTGGGCAGGGCTGCGGCCAGCATTGCCCCCAGGGCCAAGGCGGCGCTGCCAGTTTCTCGTCCCGGCGCGGCCAGGACCAACACCCCACAGGCAAGTTCTGGGACAGGAATCCCCACCGCCGTTGCGTCCACCAAATTGGCGACCTTGAGGAGATCCTTGCCCCCCCAGCTTGCACAGCCTGACCCAGGGCGCCCCAAACGCCCAGTACTGAATCGCCATACCCCTCCAAGTCCACCGGCCCCTCAATACT
>DAIOXA010000066.1:0-4864 GCA_036758185.1 Bacillota bacterium | reverse complement strand
AGGATGAGGGGACTGCGCTTAAACTCCGCATTGAGGAAGGCAATCATCGAATAGCGATCCGGGCAGGCGGGGTCTTCCAAGATGCGGACCTCGGTCTCCAACACTGCCTGCACCCGTTCCACAACTAGATGCAGCCGGGGATTCCGGGGCCTTATCAGAACCATGGGCGGCCAGGGAGCTTGATTCATGTCTACCCCCGTCAAGTGGGTTATGGCCTGGAGGCATAACTCATAGGAATGGGAGATGACGCCAATACCCGGAACAAATTGAATGGAATCTGTTGAGACCCTGGGCCTGCTTCCCTTGAGGCCCAGGCCCTTGGCCATAATGCTATAGAGGCCGGTGGAAATAGCCGGGGCCATTACCGAGCCGCCGCCGTCCGTTGCCAGGGCCAGGTCATTGATGCCCAATAGTATGTTGACGCAGCTGGCGCCGGATGAGCCGGTCATCATTCGGCCCGTCAGGGGATTGACCAAATTGGGGTCCACTGCCCTTCCCCCTGGCGCCATGGTATCCACGGTATGGAATACATGACCCGGCAACCCCTCTAGCTTCTGGACCACTTCCCTGCTGATTTGGTCGGTATCCTTGACGCCAAATAGGCATATGGGCCTTTGAGGTTCCTGGATCAATAGGGCATAAGCCTCATCTATAGCACTGCGCCGGGAATATTCCACACTCTGACCCACTTGCTCCCGGGCTGCCAAGGCAGCCTTGGCCACCCGCTGCATCTCTCTTATCCCCTGCAATTTCTCCACCTCCTAATTGTAAGGGTAAAGGGGCTGTAATGCACAGCCCCTTTATTTCATGGTTTAGAGCAAGCCAATGAGGCCCAAGATATTAGCCAAGACGCCAACCAGAATTGCCGCGATGGGTCCAACGGCCATGCGCACCACCGGCCGACCGGCAATATCGTTGATGATGTAAAGTCCAACCACCACCAGGAAGCCCAATCCCGGCACGATGGCGTTGGCGGCATTCATACCGCCCACCAGTAGCGCCACTTCCAACAGTCGGGTCATGGCGTTGCGGATGTTCTCACCGGCATTGCGCAGACCGGGGAATTTGTCCAAGAGGGCTGCGGCCCGGTCCAGCAAGAACACTTCGGCGCCGATAACCCCAGCTCCTATAATGCCTGCTAAAATGGGATTAGTGACGAATAGCCCCACGGCAAAGACAAAGGTCATACCCACGGGTCCATAGACTCCCGTGGCGATGGCGGTGGAGGCAATGAGGGGGACAAAGCCGATGGCCCGGGCCAGAGCCGCAAAGCCAGCATCGGTGAGGTTGCCGTCCGCCATGAGATTGAGGGAAATGGGATCGCCGGCCAGAAGGCCGTAGGAAGTTGCTGCAGCCACCAGGGCGCCAGGGCAGCTCCCCCCAATGGGGAGTTTGCCTGGCCTCGGCCAGGAGCGTCGGCTCTATTGCTTCTATAGTATCTCCCCTTTCTATCCGGCCTAATGCAGCCGCCAAGTGGGTGACAAACATGGCGCCGTTGTCCTCTGTCAAGACAAAGTAATACTTGCCCTCCAATTTCTTAATAAAAGCAGTCAGGGCGTCGACGATTCTATTGCTGATTTCTCCCGAATCCCTCAGGATGTTCAGGCGCATTTTGACTGTGTCATCCATTGCAGCTAGCCTCCTTGAATATACAGCAAACTGTATTTTCACCGCAAAAATACTTAATATGCTGGGATAATCTCCCGCTTTATGACCTGCTCTTGAACCCTTTGAATGCCGACAAAATCCAGGTAGCGTTGAAGAAATTTGACCAGGTCGGCATCGGCAGCGTTGGCTACCAGCACCGCCACAGTGTCATCTAAGGCTGCTTTGGCAGCGCGTTGCCGGTTCAGGGGATGAATGTTAAAGAAGAACTTCTTCTCCTTCACCTCATCCATATTCCACACAGCTGCATCCAGTTGGTCGGAGCTGAGCTTTTGCAGGATTTGGGTGTAAGGAGTCTCGACATAATGAACCTGAAGTCCCTGGCATTCGTAACAAGTAAGGATCACCTGATCCACCGAGGCCGGGTCCAAGGCAACCCGCATGCCTTCCTGAATCTTGGTTGCAGCGGGATCCCGAAATACCACAACATGGTCCTGAACGTAGGTATGGGGGCCAAACTCGTGGAGCACCGTAATGGCGGCGCCCTTTTCCATCTCCAGGGTTGCGGCCAGCTTGGACATGACAGCAAGGTTATACTTACCCTCCAGCAGGGCGTCAATGCGCTTTGTCGCCCCCCGCATAAAGGCCAAGCTAAAGCGAAGCCCTGCCTCTTCAAAGGCCGTAAACAAGCCAGTGGCCAGGCCTTCATAGCGAGCAGAGTATGGCAGGGGCATTACTGCCATAATGGCGCCAAAGTCCGCCGCCTCCCAAAGGACTTTGTAATCCAGGCTGACAATATAGGTGCCAAGATGTCCCCGGGACTCCAAGGCCACCGCCCCCACCTTTTGCAAAAACTTGAGGGCAGATTGAACAGTGCCCCGGCCCGTCACGAACCTGTTGGCATACCTTGCAACGGTGTCAATCCTCTCTCCAGGGGAAAAGGTCAAAAACTCCCGGGCCAAGGCTAAAATCACTTTGCCATTCTTATGCAGCAGCATCTCACTGAATTTGCTCAATTTTATCCCACTCAGTGTACATTATTTTGTATATTGACTTGAGTATACCATACAACCTCCACACCAGCAAGAGTCAATGAAAAAATTATTCCCTTCCCCGTTCTCGCCCCCATTAGCAGGAAAAGACAATTGCTGCGGCGAATAAGATTAGGAGCACGCCTTCTAGGCGCCGCATTATTTGGTAAGGAGGAGTACCATGGACCAAGTTATAGACCAAATTATTGACATTGCCACAAAACTGTATAACCAGCTCTCCGAACTTCTAGGCGATTATTTACTCCTTGCTGCCGGATTGGGCCTATGCATACTCCTTATCCTCATCCTGCTCATATCGCGCAGAAAGCGAACCCGCCGTAGCCACGGCGATGGAAATATTGAATTCTTGGAAGTAGGTCCCGAACCCGTCATTGTCTACCGCCGGTCGGAACAGAATGCAGCTGAAGAGACCCCGATCAATGACCAACCAGAGCAAGCCTCCACCCCGCCTCTAGATAAAGAAACTGAGGAAGCACCAGTGATGCCAGAGCGGGAAACGCCGGAGACTCCAGATGAACACACTCAGGACCTACAGGCGCCTGTTAGCCACCCCGTCCTGGACCTGCCGAAGATTCCCGTAGCCCAACCCGTCCTGGACCCCGAACCCATGCCCGACGCAGAACCTGATCCCCCGCCGCAAGATTCCCCACCAAATCGAATACAGTTGCCAAATATGCAATCAGAACTAGCCCATGACACCCTCAAGCTCTTTAGCGAACAGGGATTTAATATAGAAAAAATCGTCTACCAGGGCATTTACGGTGCCGACTTTATCGCCTCCCGCCCTGGAATCCGGATCTATGTTCAGATTAAGGCCCTGAGGAAAAATCTGGCCAATTACGCCATTTCCGAGGTCAGCGGTTATGCCATGAACCATGACTGCAATAGTTCCGTCATCGTCTCCACGGCCAAGTTCAGTCGGAGCGCCGTCAAAGCCTCCACCCGCCTCAACGTATTCCTCTGGAATAAAAAGAGCTTAAAGAAGTACCAAGATCAGCCCATCTTCCCCCATCTCGGCCAGACGGCGGCAGCTAAAAGTGAATAGTATTGTAAAGCAGCCCTAGGCTGCTTTTTACGTTCCCATCAAGACTTCTACCTTGTGCAGCTTGCCATCGTCGGCCAATTCTATTTCCTGGGCAATGCGCCCGTCGACTTGGATTTCCGCCACTCCGATGCTGATCCCCTGGGGATTCCTGACGCGGATGCAGTACGTGCTGGAACCATGGCGGTAAGTGACGTCGAATTCTCGCCAAGTCCGGGGAATACAGGGCTCTACCCGAAGGGAATCGCCATGACGCCGAAGCCCAAGGATGTTCTCGACACAGACCCGGTGTAACCATGCCGCCGCCCCAGTGTACCAAGTCCAACCACCCCTGCCGGTGTGGGGATAGACTGAATACACATCCGCCGCCAGGGAATAGGGCTCGGTCTTGTAGGTGGAGCATTCCATGGGTGTTCGGCTGTGGTTAATGGGATTGATCAGTTGAAAGAGGTTGAGGGCGGTATCCCCCCGGCCCAGCAGGGCCATGGCCTGGATTACCCAGCAGGAGGCATGGGTGTATTGTCCCCCGTTTTCCCGAACCCCAGGCACATAGCCTTTGATATAGCCTGGCTTTAGCTGGCCATCGCCAAAGGGAGGTGTAAAGAGGAGAATGAGGCCCTCATTCTCCCGAACCAGGCGGGAATGCACTTCGTTCATGGCCTCCTCCATCCTATCCCCACGGGCGTTGCCGGCAATAACTGCCCAGGACTGGGCGATGGAGTCTATGGAGCACTCGGAGTTTTCTGCCGAGCCCAGGGGAGTGCCATCATCAAAGTATGCCCGCCGGTACCAGCGCCCGTCCCAACCCCTGGCCTCCAAGGCATGGAGGATGTCATCTGCCTGACTGAGGTAGTGTTCTGCCAAGGCGTCATCCCCTCGACCCTGGCACAGGGGGGCAAAGTCCTGGAGGATGGAGACTAAAAACCAACCCAACCAAATGCTCTCGCCCTGGCCTTGATTGCCCACGGTGCTCATGCCGTCATTCCAGTCCCCGGAACCCATGAGGGGGATGCCGTTGCTGCCAAACTTTAAGGCGCGGGCAATAGCTCGGCGGCAGTGTTCGTACAGCGAGGCAGTTTCTTCGCTGACCTCGGCCTCACCATAGCGCTCATCCTCCCCTTCCTCCAGAGGGTTCGCCTCCAGGAAGGAGATTTCTGCATCCAGT
>DAIOXA010000065.1:5373-7997 GCA_036758185.1 Bacillota bacterium | reverse complement strand
ACCAGTTCCACCAGGTCAAAGGGGTAGTCAAAGTTCCCGTAGGGAGCGGTGGTGCCCTTCATCATGTGGGGTGTCAAGGGCGAATACTGACCGCTGGTCATGCCATAGATGCTGTTATTGAAAATGATTACCGTCAGGTCGATATTGCGCCGGGCGCCGTGAATCAGGTGGTTGCCGCCGATGGCGGCGCTATCGCCGTCGCCGGTCAGGACGATGACCTTTAACTCGGGGTTGGCCATCTTGATTCCACTGGCGAAGGGAATAGCGCGACCGTGGGTGGTATGCAGCGTATTAAAGTCTAAATAACCCGAGGCCCGGGCAGAGCATCCAATACCAGAAACGACTACCACCTTGTCCGGGTCCACATCCTTGGCGGCCATGGCGCGGAGAAAGGCGGATAGGATGATTCCGTGACCGCAGCCGGGGCACCAAATGTGGGGCAAGGTGCTGGCTCTAAGCATTTCCTTGTAATCCATTATAAAACCCCCCTTACAGCCTTATCCAATTGGGCAGGTGTTATCATTTCACCGTCATTGCGCAGAACAGAGTCAATTTTCTCCCGGGGTACAGATTTGGAAACCTCTTCGGCCAATTGCCCCAAGCTCAACTCTGGAATGACAAAGGTTGCCTTGGTCTCGGCGTATAGCTTCTGTAAGACTTCGTGGGGGAAGGGCCATGCCGTCAGGAGCTGGAACAGCCCGACTTTTTCTCCCCGGACTCTGGCCTGCTGTTGGACCTGGCGGGCAGAGCGCGCCGGCGAGCCATAGGCCAGGAGTATAACTTCGGCATCGTCTACATCATAGGAGTTGTACTTGATTATATCGTCTTTATTGGCCTCGATCTTGCCGCAAATCCGCTCCAGAAGGCCTTCGATGGTCTTGGGATTGCCGGTGGGGAATCCAGTCTCATCATGGCTGAGGCCAGTCATATGGTACCGGTATCCCGAACCAAAGGGCGCCAAGGCGGGAATCATATCCTCGCCAACGGCGTAGGGGCGGTAATCCTTGGCCGGGACAGTGGGCTTCTTCCGCTGAATGATTTCCTCGGGACCGGTAAAGACGATACCTTCCCGCATGTGGCCCACAACCTCATCATAGAGGAGAACAACAGGAACCATGAATTTTTCTGCCAGGTTAAAGGCACGGATGGTCTCGTCATAGACCTCCTGGACACTGCTGGGAGTGAGAACAATCACAGGATGGTCGCCGTGGGTACCCCAACGGGCTTGCATAAAGTCGCCTTGGCTACCCTTTGTGGGAGTGCCAGTGCTTGGGCCGCCTCTGCTTACATCGACAATGACCACAGGAACTTCAGTCATGGCGGCAAAGCCGAGGTTTTCTTGCATCAAGGAAAACCCTGCCCCGCTGGTTGCGGTCATAGCCTTGGTTCCTGCGATGGAGGCGCCGATGATGGCGGCGATGCTGGCAATCTCATCTTCCATCTGCAGAAAAGCGCCGCCAACCAGAGGCAATTTTTCGGCCATTCCTTCTGCGATCTCTGTTGACGGAGTAATGGGATAACCGGCGAAGAACCGTGCCCCAGCTTTTAGGGCGCCTTCCACGCAGGCTTCGTTTCCTTGAATCAGTTTCTTCCTAGTCATCTTTGTCACCACCTTTGGTCACCGTAATGGCGAAATCAGGACAATGAAACTCGCAGAGCATGCAGCCGATACACTGCTCAATTTCGGCCACATAGGCCTTGCCGTTTATCAGGGGCGCCAACACATCCTTGGGACATACGTCGATGCAGATTCCGCATGCCTTGCAACGTTCAGGGATAATATCTACCTGAAACTTGCTCACCATCTTCACTCCCACCTTTTTAAGTTTTTCTGGTTTAACTCCATCAGAGTGGTCTTAAGAAGGTCAATGGAAGCCTGATCCGGAGAGAAGATAAACTCTATGATACCTTTTCGGGTCAGATTGACCAGCTCTTGCTTCCGCCCAGGTGAAGTTATAATATAGTCGACGCTATCGATCTGGCGGGATAGGGTTTCCCTATCCGCCGGGCCTAAAAAAGTTTTATAACGGAGATGGTTGATCCCGGCGTTGCGCAGAGCGGATAGCATCTTGTCGGCATAGTTGGATGAAATGCAAAAGACTCCTACCTGGACGTCATCGGGCAGGCGGGCAATGCGCACAATGGAATCCAAGAGGGGACTGAGGGCCAAGGCAATGATTTCAGTGCCGCAGGAACCCACAATTTCTTTGACGGATTGGAGATGAAACAGAGTGGTAATGACAATGTCTGCCTGGCGAATCATATCCAGGAATTTTTCAGGATCGGTTTCCAGCTCACCCAAGAGAATAGGCTGGATGATGACGCCGACGCTATGGGCCAACTCCCGGGAAAAGTACTCCACTTGTTCTCTGTTGCATTCAATGAGGACAATATTGACCCTGGAGAGGATTTCCTTCTTTTCCCGAGCCCGGACATGGGTAAAGGCCATGAAGTCATCCAGGGAAAACCCCAGGGTAATGGCTTCCTCCATGGCCATATCGATGGTTTTTAGCAGTCTCTCCTTGCGACTCTCCCGGCGTACTACTTCGTCGGACTCGGCCACAAAGGTCCCGCGGCCCTGATGACACACTAAGATAGCTTCAGATTCTAGCTCGCGGAAAGCC
>DAIOXA010000065.1:0-5363 GCA_036758185.1 Bacillota bacterium | reverse complement strand
GACGGTATTGCGACTTATGCTTAGCTGTTCTGCCAAACTGCGTTCGGTTGGAATTTTACTGCCGGGACCCCAGACATTTCGATTAATTAAATCCTTAATAATGTCCTTGACTTGAATGTAGAGGGGAATCCCTGTGTCGCGGTTAATTTCTAACTTCATTTACCCCACCCCTGAGCCAAATGGTTCTAAAGATCGGTCCAATTCTTTCTTTAATCTAATATATTCGCCTTTAAAACAAAAAATCCTGCTGAAAAAGCAGAATTTATAACAAAATTGGTCTGAGCCATTAATCCTTTAGCCAAGATTTGAGCAGGGCGGTATCCACCTGAACTTGACCCATTTTTAGTGGCTGGCCATGACAGTCAGAGCCGCCACAGATATGGAGGTTTCTCTCTTGGGCCAAGGCTAGGGATTGGTCGATCTGAGCCTGACTGTGCTGGCTATGAAAGACCTCAATCCCATCGATGCCTGCCGACAGCAATTCATTAACCCTCTCCATTCCCCCTGCCAGCAAACCGGGGTGGGCCAAAAAGGCCAACCCACCTGCCGAATGGATGATGTCCACCGCCTCTGCCGGATCCAGCTTGTACCTCTCGACAAAGGCAGGCATGCCAGGGTTGAGCCAAAGGGCAAAGGCTTGGGAAATTGAATTGGCATAGCCCTTAGCAACCATTACCCTTGCCACATGGGGCCGTCCAATGCTACTAACCTCCCCTGCCTCTATTCTGACCTCCTCCCAATCGAGGGTAAAGCCCTGCACCTGGAGCAGCCGGATAATCTCCTTAATCCTTTTCCTTCGGGCCTTCTTTAGCTCGGTGAGAATTTCCTGCAGATGAGAATCATTATAGTCAATATAGTAGCCTAGAATGTGAACCTCTTGGTACTCTGCTTCAGTACTCAGCTCAATGCCGGGAATGACTTGTACAGAAAACTCCCGACCTGCAGCCAAGGCCTCCCCAATTCCCTGGGTGGTGTCGTGGTCGGTGAGGGCTACAAGCTGTAAATCTTTGGTTTGTGCCATGCGGATAACTTCCTTGGGAGGGAGGCTACCATCAGAAGCGCTGGAATGCAAGTGAAGATCAGCGAAAACCATGGTTACTCTAAATAGCCACTGACAAAGCGCAATAAGTTGTCGCAGCAAATGGCCTGGATTTCTTGCTCCGAGAAGCCTGCCTCGCCCATGAGCTGTGCAATACGCGGCACATCCCGGACGTCCTTCATGCCAATAGGCAACTCGCGGATTCCGTCTAAATCGCAGCCCAAACAGATTACTTCGGGGCCAGCCACTTGGGCGATGTGGGTAATATGCTTGATTAAGGTCTCAAGAGTCTGTTCCTCTTTCTTTTCTGCCACAAAGGGGCGGCATAAGTTCATGCCGATGACACCCTTGTTGCCGGCGATTTCTCTAATCTGATCATCCTTAAGGTTGCGGGGATGATTGCATATTGCCCAGGAGTTGGAATGGGAAGCAACAAAGGGCTTGCAGGCCGACTTACTGACATCCCAAAATCCCTTCTCTGATAGATGGGACACATCGACGATTATACTCAGATCCTGCATCTTCTTGACTGCCCGGATCCCGATTTCGGTTAGTCCACCGGGACTTCCTCCTACTTTTACGCCATCGGCTATAGTGTTGCGACCATTCCAGGTCAAGGTTATGAGGCGCACTCCCAGGGAATGGACCAAATTTAGTAAAAATAAGTCGTCTCCCAAGAAGTCCGCGCCCTCAATGCTGAGCAAACCGGCAAACTGGCCGCCATCCACGGCAGTCTTTATATCCTCCCCTCCCTTGACCCACCTGACCTGGGGCAAGGAAAAAATCTTTTCCCTGGCCACTTCAATTAGGCGCAGAGTCTGACGCAGGGCAGCTTCCTGACCATGCTTGGGGTCGACAAAAACAGCGAAGCACTGAAAGAGGTGGTCAGCTTGGAGGAGTCTAGGCAAATCTAGATGCCCAAAGGGGTTTTCCTCGGCAAAGTTCATGCCCCGCAGGTAAATATTGAGCAATGTATCGCAATGAAAATCGGCAAACTTTGTCACTATTCTTCATCCTCTCTTACGTAAGAAAACCTGTTTATAGTATAAACAGGTTCATAAGATATAAGTGCTAGCGCGGCTCTACAATGAGTTTAATGGCGGTCCTCTCTTCGCCATCGATGGTAATATCTGTAAATGCGGGGATGCAAATGAGATCGACGCCGCTGGGAGCTACGAACCCTCGAGCGATTGCCACTGCCTTGACAGCCTGGTTAAGGGCTCCAGCGCCGATGGCCTGCATTTCTGCGCCACCCCGCTCACGGAGGACACCGGCCAGTGCGCCAGCTACAGAGTTGGGATTAGATTTTGCTGATACTTTCAATACGTCCACGAGTAAAAAACCCCCTCTTCTCTATTTAAAGTTCTACATATGTTATATTCGGCATTCTGAGAAAAATACCTTCTTTTTGGGGGCAAGTTATGGGGTTAACTGGCAATACACAGGCGTTGGATGGCCTTGGCCGCCAAGTCCATCCACACAGCACATACTGTTCCCGGACCCGAAGCTGAAGTAAATCGTTGGGGTAGCTTGGTAATAAAGGTCTTGAGCACAGGCCCAATCTCCATGCCCAAGATAGAGAGATTGGCGCCAGTTGCGCCGACATCGGTTATGTACAATGTCCCCTGGGGGAGAACTTGCTCGTCGGCGGTTTGAATGTGGGTATGGGTGCCCACAACTGCTGCCACTCGCCCATCTAAATAATGTCCCAGGGCAAGCTTCTCCGCCGTTGCTTCGGCATGAAAGTCCACAATGATATGCCTGCACCCCTTTAGCTCTTGTAGAATCTGATCCGCCGCGGCAAAGGGACATTGCATAGACCCCATAAAGACCTGGCCGGAAAGATTGACTACACCTACTTCTTCGCCCGCCACAGTGAACACTGTATACCCGCGAGCAGGAACCGGGACGGGATAGTTGGCCGGGCGCACCAAATAATCCGCCGAGTCGATAAAGGTAAAGATGTCTTTATTGTCCCAAGTGTGGTTTCCCATGGTAAAGATGTCGATGCCTAAATTCAAGAGCTCCGCTGCAACATCTTTGGTAATTCCCTTACCACCGGCTGCGTTTTCGGCATTGGCAATGCAGAGGTTCCAGCCTAATTCAGCCTTCAGTCCAGGTAGGATCTCTGCCAGGGCTTTGCGTCCGCTACGTCCCACTATGTCCCCGATAAACAGCACCTTCATTCTCTACAACCTCCCTAATAAAAAAGGTAAAACCCAGAGGTTTTACCTTGCATATTCTACAGCTCTGACCTCCCGGATCACAGTGACCTTGATTTGTCCAGGATAATCCAATTCTGCTTCGATGCGTTTGACGATGTCCCGGGCCATCTGGGTGGCGATGACATCATCCACTCGCTCGGGCTTGACAATGATACGGATCTCCCGTCCTGCCTGAATGGCGTACGACTTGTCAACACCTTCAAAGGAATCGGCTATTTGTTCAAGTTTTTCCAGGCGCTTGATATAGTTCTCCAGGGTCTCCCGTCTGGCCCCCGGCCTGGCCGCTGAAATGGCATCGGCAGCCTGAACCAGGACTGCCTCGACAGTTTCTGACTCTATATCGCCATGATGGGCGGCAATGGCGTGAACGACCTCAGCGTTCTCCCGATATTTCTTGGCTAAGTCGGCGCCAATGGTAACGTGGGGGCCTTCCACCTCGTGGTCAATGGCCTTGCCGATGTCGTGGAGCAGACCAGCCCGCTTGGCAATCTTAATGTCGGCGCCAAGTTCAGCTGCCATAATTCCCGCCAAGTGACAGACTTCCAGAGAGTGTTTTAAGACGTTCTGCCCATAGCTGGTGCGGAACTTTAAACGACCCAGGAGTTTTATCAGTTCGGGGTGAATGCCATGGACGTCGCTTTCAAAGGTAGCTTGTTCGCCTTCATCGCGAATTTGAGCCTCGACTTCCTTCTGAGCACGGTTGACCATCTCTTCAATGCGACCGGGATGAATCCTGCCGTCGGTAATAAGCTTTTCCAGGGCAATGCGGGCGACTTCCCTGCGCACCGGGTCAAAACCCGAAACGATAACGGCCTCGGGGGTATCGTCGATAATCAAGTCGATACCGGTGAGGGTCTCCAGAGCGCGAATATTGCGGCCTTCTCGGCCAATAATCCGCCCCTTCATTTCGTCATTGGGCAGGTTGACGACGGACACTGTGGTCTCGGCGACATGGTCGGCGGCATAGCGCTGAATGGACTGGGAGATTATCTCCCGGGATTTCTTTTCTGACTCCTGTCTTGTCTGGTTTTCAATTTCCTTGATGAGCTGGGCCGCTTCGTGACGCACTTCTTTTTCTATATTCTGGAGCAAGAGTCTTCGCGCCTCTTCCGACGAGAGGCCAGACAGCCTTTCCAGTTCGGCAAGTTGTTGCTGGTGTAATTCATGAATTTTTTGCTCTAGAGCGGTCATATCTGCTTCCCTTTGCTGAAAGGCCTCTTCCTTCTTTTCGACATTTTCCAGCTTGCGCTCCAGAGACTCTTCCTTCTGGGCCAAGCGCTTATCTAACCGCTGTTGTTCTTGGCGGCGCTCTTTGATATCGTTGTCAAATTCATTGCGCAACCGATGAACTTCTTCCTTGGCTTCAAGGATTGTCTCTCGCTTCTTGGCGTCGGCTTCTTTAATGGCATCGGCAACTAGCTTTTTAGCTGCCTCTTCGGCCGAATCAATCTTGGCCTCGGCAATTACTTTGCGCAGTATATATCCGCCGATAAAGGCCAGCACAGAGCCCACTAATACTGCAAGTACTACTTGAAAAGTTGATAATATAACCGTCACCTCCTCATAAAAAGTTAAGCCAGGGCGCCCCTGGCTTAACATGCCTTGCCTATAAAAAAGGATAAGGGATACATCTAGCGACATTATCCTAGTTTATATAATCAACGCCACCAGGGGCAGAAAATTTAGCAGTAATTATGTGGAAATACTACCCTATATTTTAATACCTATTCAGTCCCGTGTCAAGTTTTCATAATATAAGTTGACCCGCTCAATAATTGGAAATGTAAATCCCCGATAGCGTAAAAACCGGTATAACTTGGCCCGGGACCATTCCGACACCGGCCGGGAAGCCAATACTTCCAGAGCCAGACTAAATTCGCAGTCATCGTCTACCTTACCCAGCACTTCATCAATTATGTCCTTCTCGATGCCACGATGCAACAAATCCAAGCGCAGGCGCACCCTGCCCCGGGGTTTGCCCCTCAGGCAATAATCCACCCATTGGGATGCCGTACGCCCATCATTGAGGAGATCCAACTCCAGTAAACGCGCAATAGCCTCCTGAATTTGGGAGGCAGAAAAGACCTTGCGACGGAGAT
>DAIOXA010000064.1:3317-8088 GCA_036758185.1 Bacillota bacterium | reverse complement strand
AGGGGGGAGTCTGGAACGTAGCGCTAGCGAACCGAAGTTGGCGCCCAGGGTGGGTTACCTTGCGAGAAATGGGAAAGCCCAATAGCTGTTGGAAAGTTGGCGCCAAGGGGAATGCAATTGCCTTTCTGCCTTTATTTTATGTATAATAGCAAAAAAGGATAGATGGCTATGGAGTTAGCATTGCAGCTAAAGCGCCTGTCCCAAGTGGACAAGTTTCCCTTTCACATGCCCGGCCATAAGAATGAGTTCCCAGAGCTGTTTGGGCAGTTTGATCCCACTGAGTTGCCGGGATTGGATAATCTTCACTCTCCCCAAGACATTATAAAGAAGGCACAAGCCCGGGTGGCAGACATATACGGGGTCGCCAAGACATACTTTCTGGTTAACGGAAGTAGTGTAGGGTTAATGGCTGGTCTGGCCAGTGTTGCTAGACCTGGAGACTGTGTACTGGTGCCGCGAAACTGCCACAAGGCTGTGGTGGCCGGCTTCATCCACAGCGGGGCAATGCCCCTTTGGCTGGAGCCGGAATTCAGCAGTGTTGTAGGCCACTGGCACCCCCCCAGTGCCAAGCAGGTAGCAGAAATGTTGGCGGTGCATCCCATCCGAGCAGCTATTTTCACAAACCCTGATTACTACGGGCTGGCGCCAGATATCAAAGCAATTGCCCAGCTCTGCCATCAAGCCGGGATCCGGGTTCTTGTTGATGAAGCCCACGGCGCCCACCTCAGATTCGGGGAGGGACTCGCCCTGCCAAAGAGTGCAGTTTGTACGGAATGTGATATAATTGTGCAAAGCCCTCATAAAACCTTGCCCGCCCTGACTCAGTCGGCATGGATGCATGTTGCCCAGCCCGGCTTAGCTGAGGTTGTGCAGGATAATCTCAACTTATTCCACACCACCAGCCCCAGCTACTTGCTTTTGGCATCCTTAGAATATGCCGGGGCCTTTGCAAAGGCCCATGGATTTGTCTTATTTCGGCATTTGAGGGTGTGGGCCAAAATGCTGGAACTGCGCAGTCGCCAGCTTGGGTCTTCGGTGTTTCCCCATAACAAGAGGCGGGACTGGACCAAGTTTACCCTAGTCAATAAGATGGGGATGGAGGATATGTTGGCTCGGGCGGGAATATTCCCCGAACTGGTGCAGGGCGACAAGGCTCTATTTATGCTTACCATGGCCGACGCCGTCAATACGGCGGGCCTACAGGCTTTGTATGAGATATTGCCTAAGGTGGCCAACTTGCCTGAATTGCCGGTGGCGAAGGTGTCACCGCCTCCGGTAGCTTGGCAAGAATGTCCACCGCGAGAGGCCTGGCTAAGGAAGGGGCAAAGGGTTCCGCTTACAGAGGCCCTTGGCCGCATTTCCCGCCAGATCATCGCACCATACCCACCGGGAACAATGGTGGTTGCCCCGGGCCAGAGGTTGACCAAGGATGTTGTTCAATACCTAGCAGAGCTTGCAGCCGGGAAGGTGATTTCGCAATGGATCGAAGTAATATAAAGGGAACCTTTATAGTATTTGAAGGCCTGGATGGCTGTGGTAAGTCGACCCAGGCGCAAATGCTGGCTGATTTTTTTAGTGATCGGGGGACAAAATACCTTCATGTGCGGGAGCCGGGAGGAACCGCTGTGGGCGACCAGCTCCGTTCCATTTTGCTGAACCCCGATACCTCCTTGACGCAATGGGGTGAAGTCTTGCTGCTGGCCGCCGCCCGGGCCCAGTTGGTTCAGGATGTCATCACACCTGCCCTGGAGCGAGGAGAGGTGGTAATCAGCGACCGCTATTTGTTTTCCAGCCTGGCTTACCAGGGCTATGGCCTAGAACAGGATGTAGAGTTAGTCAAAAGAGTCAACCTCGAGGCGGTTCAAAATCTGATGCCTGATCTGACTTTTTTCCTAGAAATTGACCCCCAAGTCGGTTTGTCCCGTCAGCAGCAGGTCCGGGGGCTGGACCGCATTGAACAGCGGCAAGGTGAGTACTATGCTCGGGTAGTCCAGGGGTATTCTCAGTTGTTTTGGGAGTATGGTTTTACCCGCCTTGACGGGACAGCTAGCCCAGAGCAAATACACAGACAAGTACTGGACAAAATAAAAGATATATGGAGGGAGAGCGGGGATGAATAAACTCGTTATTGCCGTAATTCAGGACAAGGACAGCGTTAAGCTAATGGAAAGCCTGGTAGACAAGGGTTTTCGAGCGACTAAACTGGCCAGCACCGGAGGTTTCCTTAAGGCTGGCAATACCACCATGCTCATCGGGGTTCTGCAGGACCAAGTCAACGATGTGGTGGCCATTATCCGCAACGTCTGTCGTTCCCGGGAAAGGATGGTTACTACCATGTCACCCATCGGCGGCGCCATAGAATCCTATGTTCCCTATCCGGTGGAAGTTATCGTCGGTGGCGCAACCATTTTTGTTCTGGATGTGGAGAGGTTTGAGCAAGTCTGAGATTTTCCCGGGTTTCTTGGGAAATACCAGAATTGCCCAATCCCTATTTAAGTCCATCTCCGCCGGGACCCTGTCCTCTACGCTACTCTATACAGGCCCAGAGGGCTCCGGAAAAAAGACCTTGGCCCAAAAGGTGGTTGAACTGCTCTTCTGTCCTAAACTGTGCCGAAACTGCAAAAACTGTACGATGCTAGCCCAGAGGACGCATCCCGATTTTTTGCTCTTGAGTCCAGAGGGCAGCACCCTAAAGCTAGAACAGGCCAAGGAACTCCAGGCTTTTTTGGCTACACCCCCTAACACTGCTGACCATAAAGTTGCAGTGGTGGAGAGTTGCCATCTATTGACTGTGGAGGCGGGGAACAGTTTACTCAAGATTCTAGAAGAACCCCCCGGTCAGTCGATATGTATCCTGACCGCCGATAACCCAGACAATGTGTTACCCACCTTGGTTTCTCGCAGCCAAGTCTATATCCTCTCCTCCCTGCCCGATTCTATCTTAAGAGAGGCGTTGGCCGAACGGGTGCCTCCGGAACAGGTCGCTTTTTTGGCGGGGTTTAGCAGTGGAGTTTTCGGTAGGGCCCTGGCATTACATGAGGACCCTGATTTTTGGCAATGCCGTAAGGCCCTGGGTCAAGAAGTACAAGGGGTGTTGTTGGGGCGCAGGGATCCCCTCCTAACTGCGGAAAGTTGGCAGCCCCTGTCGGATAGATTCTTGGACCTGCTGGAATTTTGGTTGCGGGATATGTTGATGCTACAGACTGTAAAAGGATATTCTCCGATAAACGGCGATTTGGTTGAAGAATTGACAGAATGTACTTCCGTCTGCCCCCGGGAAAAGACCGTTATGCTCCTCCAGGAGTGTGCTGAAGCCCGAGAGCGCCTCAGAGTTCGGTGTAATCCTCGTTTGGTCTTTGACGGTTTGCTGCTGAAGATGTGGGAGGTTTAATAGATGGAGACTTATACTGTAGTTGGTGTAAGATTTAAAGATGCCGGCAAGATATATTACTTTGATCCCGACATACATCAATTGAGCTTAGGTTCACCTGTTATTGTTGAGACTGTTCGGGGGGTTGAGTACGGGCGGGTTGTGGCGGCGCCTAAGCAGGTCAGCGACAGCGAAGTGGTTCTACCGCTAAAAAAGGTTGTGCGGATAGCCGATGACCAGGATCTGGAAAGGATCCAGGAAAACCAGGTCAAGTCCAAAGAGGCAATGGAGATCTGTATCGAAAAAGTTCAGAAGCACGGCCTCGGTATGAAGATGGTGGATGCCGAGTATACCTTTGACAACTCCAAGGTGATATTTTACTTTACTGCCGATGGCCGTATAGACTTTCGCAACTTAGTCAAGGATTTGGCTTCGGTATTTAGAACGCGTATTGAGCTAAGACAAATTGGCGTTCGGGATGAGGCCAAAATGCTGGGCGGTTTGGGCAGTTGCGGTCGCTCCCTGTGTTGTTCGACCTTCCTCAGTGAATTTGAACCGGTTTCCATTAAAATGGCCAAGGAACAAAGTTTATCCCTCAACCCCACTAAGATTTCAGGGGTCTGTGGACGCCTCATGTGTTGTCTGCGCTATGAGTCGGATTTCTATCATGAAGCAAAAAGTGACTTGCCTGATGTAGGCAAGACCATCACTACACCCCAGGGCAAGGCCAAGGTCGTAGAAGTAAATGTCTTAAAAGGTTTGGTCAAGGCCCAGTTGGATGATGGGATGATTGTAGACTTTAGCGCTGAAGAATTGCATAACTGACGGGGGGTAAGGGTTTGGAAGAATATGTGCAAAATTTGGAGGATGCTCTGGAGCAGTTCTTTGTGACCTTTACCCAACTAAAAAAAGAGTGTGCGCGCATAAATTTAGAGATTCAGCGCCTAGAGAAGGAAAATAAATGGCTCCGGGAACAGATGCCGGGGAAGAGCAGCAACGCCATTATCGTTAAAGAGGGCCAGGATGCTCTGGCCCGGCTATACCACGAAGGGTTTCATATCTGCCACTTGCAATACGGCAATCTCCGTACCGAAGGGGACTGCCTGTTTTGTATTTCCCTTATAAAGAAATGAAAGAACGCATCGATGATATTGGCGATGGCCTCAGGATAATCCAGCGCACCGACTTGTTTGCCTTTGGCACGGATGCGGTATTGCTCAGCAAATTTGCCAGCCTCTCTAATGGAGATCGGGTAATTGATTTGGGAACAGGTACGGGCTTTATCCCCTTTGGTCTGGTGCAGAGGAAGAGGCCTGCTGGCATCACTGCCCTGGAACTGCAGAGGGACTTGGCCCTGTTGTGTCGGCGCTCAATTGAGTTGAACGGACTGGCAGATTTCAT
>DAIOXA010000064.1:0-3307 GCA_036758185.1 Bacillota bacterium | reverse complement strand
GGATATACAGTCTCAACACCGCCGTTAAAGAAGAATGTTCCATGGGCAGATTTCATCCAGGTTGTCCAGGGGGATCTTCGCCAAGTGCGAGACCTATTCTCTCCCGAATCCTTTGACCTGGCTACATGTAACCCTCCCTACCTGCCCATCACCGGCGCCCTCCTCAATTCCCGGCAGCCCTTTGCCATCGCCCGCCATGAACTGTGTTGCAAGCTGGAAGACGTCATCAAGGCCTTTTCCTGGCTGGTGCGCTATGGCGGAAAAGCTGCCCTGGTTCATCGCCCCCAGCGCTTGACTGACATCCTCTGCCTTTTCCGGGACCACTGCCTTGAACCCAAGCGCCTGCAGTTGGTCTATCCTCGGCCGGGGATTGAGGCAAACATAGTCCTGGTGGAGGCAGAAAAGGGCGCGAAGCCGGGCCTAACCACCCTGCCCCCCCTGGTACTACGAGAAGGTGATGGAAATTAAGGGAAGACTGTATATCTGTCCTACCCCCTTGGGCAATTTAGAAGACATAACCTTGCGGGTGCTTAAAATACTAAAAGAAGCAGGGCTTATTGCTGCTGAGGATACCCGACGCACCCGCAAACTCCTTACTCATTATGACATCACTACACCCATCATAAGTTTTCACCAGCACAGCACACCGCAGCAACTGGAGCGGCTCATCACCGCTCTCCTGAAAGGTAAGGACATTGCCTTGGTTAGCGATGCTGGTACACCGGGGATTTCAGACCCAGGTCAGGCCCTGGTGGCCGCCTGTGTGGTCCAGGGAATAGATGTTGACCCTCTGCCGGGACCCTGCGCCGCCGTCGCTGCCCTCTCAGCCAGCGGTTTCCCCCTTGCTTCCTTTACATACCATGGCTTCTTGCCCCGCAAGGGCTTAGACGCTGCCGTGGAAGCCCTGACAGGCTACTTGCACCCAGTAGTGCTCTATGAGTCCCCGCGGCGAGTAGAAAAACTCTTGCAGAGCATAGCAGTGCACATGCCCCGACGGGAGATTCTTTTGGCTCGGGAACTGACCAAGATCCATCAGCAACTTCTTCGGGGCAATGCCTCCCAGCTCTTGTCCCAGCTCAGTCCGGGAATCCAGCGGGGTGAATTTACCGTGGTGTTGGGACCCATGGTGTTGACTTCTCAGCAGTGGTCGGAGAGCCAGCTCTTGGCCAAGGTAAGGGAATATACCCGCCAGTCCTTCACCACCCGGGATGCCGTTGCCCAGGTCAGTACCGAGACGGGCTTCCCCCGTAGAGAACTCTATAGTATTGTAAACAAAAAAAAGCAGGACACATAGCGTGTCCTCCTATTCTTTGTCTACCAATTCCCTAGTACAGTTGGCACGACAATTTTACCTTTAAAATGGGCTGTCCCCTCAGCTTCACCGCAGAATATACAGGCGGGAGAATGCTTTCGCGAAACAACTCTATCCCCGTCCACATATATTTCCAAAGAGTCCTTCTGGTTGATGTCCAGCATGCGGCGAAGTTCGATGGGCAGAACGACACGCCCGAGCTCGTCGACTCTTCGGACAATACCAGTTGATTTTACAGATTTCCCTCCCTTATCAAAGCTAGTATAGTATATCAGTGACTTAATAAGCGTCAATGAAGACTTAGAGAGGGGAAGAATTCGGAGGGTTGAGTATGAAAAAGAAAGTGCAAATTAGCGTGGTAGGCGAAATGAACTGTGATTGGCTTATGTTGGCTGCGGATTCCCTAGCTCGTTTAAATCGCCTGCTGGGGGAAGATGTAAGCTTTTTTGCCCCGGACAATGAATTTCATCAGGTCTTTAGAATCAGTGCCGAGGCCAGGGCAGACCAGGGGGAAGGCCAAATTTTAACCATGGTAACCCGCTTGCAGCAGTCGGGGGATGTGTACTTAATGGATGCACTGTGTCGTGTCTGTGAGGAATGTGGTCAGCCAGGGCAGGGGGCAAGTTGCCTTGCCTGTGGGGGCGCAACTATAAAGGCCCAGCGAGCATGTTACTACTTGCGTATAGATTTCCACGCCCGAAAAATTTCGGAAATGATTCGCTCAAACTTGATCTTTCCCCCATCCCAACGCAACGACTTGCTCAACAGTTTGAGCAATAGTGCCCTTGAAGATGTCCTCTTGGCCGTGGCCCTCTCCCAGGGAGAGAAGAGGATAATGCCCGTTCCTTGGTTTCGTGACCTGGCCGATAATCTGGCCTGGTGCGGCTATCCGACAGACGAGGCAGCCTTCCCTCGGCTCTGGGCAGAGACCTATATCTTCATACCTCGGGACTTATTGGAGTACATGTTCCTATGGTGTGGAGTCCTAGCGGCACTGGGGCTACCCAGGCCCAGGGCCATGGTCTCCCACAATCGCATACAGATTTTGGATAGCAAGGGTCAAGAAGTCAGTCCCTTGTTATTGGCAAAGAATTACGGCTACCAAGGTCTCAGGTATTTTATGCTGGGAGCGAGGGTGACGCCTGGTGAAAACAGCTATACTGAAGATCAGGTAATTAAGATCATAAACCACGATTTAGCCAATGAGCTGGGCAACTTGGTTTCCAGGGCGGTTTCCCTGGTTTCCAGGTTTGGCGATGGGATGATCCCTTCCCCCGACCTTCTGACTCGGCAGACCAGCGATCTCGACCTCCGGGAAGCCGCCCTGGATTTGCCCATCAAGGTCAAGGCACAAATAGAAAACCAGGAGTTATTGCAGGTCGTACGGTCGATAAAGAACCTGGTGGGAAAGATCAATCGCTTTATCGAGTCCTCAGCGCCGTGGCAGTTAGCCGGTTCTTCCCAGCAGCAAGGGCGCCTGGATACAGTGCTATACAACCTTTGTGAAACTTTGCGCTTTCTGGCAGTTTCTCTTAAACCCATATTGCCTGAAGCAGCTAACAGCATCCTGCAGCAGCTGGGATTGGACGGCAGTCCCGAACTAACCGCTTGGAGTTCCCTGGAGCAATGGGGGTTAATTCCCATTGGCGCCAGGATTAACGAGCAACCTGCTCTTTTCCCGCGCATTTTGCCGGGATATGGCGGCATTGGTCCAGAGCCAGATTTGATTATGCGGGAAGAACTGACTCGCATAAAGATGGTTGCTGCTCGAGTGGTGTCCGCCGAATCAGTCCCAGATTACGAGGGCCTCTTTCAATTGTTTCTCTATGACGGGCGCCAGCGCATCAGGGTCTTGGCGCCAGTGGCCCACTCGTACTCCCCCTCACTCCTCTCGGGGAAAAAAGTCATCCTCATCGCCAACCTTAGACCGGTGGAGACCAATGATCTGTACAGCGAGGGGGAGGTTTTGCTGGCGGAAGCTGAGTCTGGGCGCCC
>DAIOXA010000063.1:0-8204 GCA_036758185.1 Bacillota bacterium | reverse complement strand
CGGTCAACATTCACGGAGGCAAGCGTGTGGAGGGTGTGACGCTGGCTCAAGTAGATGACAACCTTCAGCCCATATCTGGCAGTGAGCAATATATTCCCTGTGATCTGCTCCTGCTCTCGGTGGGCCTGGTCCCAGAAAACGAGCTGTCCCAGCAATTGGGGGTGGCCATGGATGCCGTTACCAGAGGCCCCGTGGTGGACCAGTGCCTACACACCAATGTCGACGGGGTCTTTGCCTGTGGCAACGTCGTCCATGTCCATGACTTGGTGGACTATGTCACCCTGGAGAGCCGCCGGGCGGCGGCCGGGGCGGCCCGCTGGCTGGCTCGGCGTCGGCGTGGTGGCGCCATTGCCCTTAAGGCCGTGGAGAATACTAGCTATGTCGTTCCCCAGCGCATTAGTCTGCCGGTGGAGGAAGATGTGACGCTGCTGCTACGGGTTAAGAAACCTCTGGATCGGCCGGAGTTTATTGTGTGCGCTGGCGGGGAGCAGATTCTGCGTCGTCGACGCCCCGTGGCCCTGCCGACGGAAATGGTGGAAATTAAGGTCCCTGCCAACAAGGTTCCCAACAGCGGGGAATTGGAAATACTGTGTCGAGGTGAGGAAAGGTGAAAACCATGACCTGTATCGTCTGTCCCATGGGCTGCAGGGTTACGGTGGATTCAGGAGAGGTCAGTGGTCATGGCTGTAAACGAGGTCGGGACTGGGCCCTGGACGAGACGGTCAACCCGGTGCGGATGTTGACTACCACTGTGGCCCTGGAGGATGGAGAGGTGGGGTTGCTGCCGGTGCGCACCCAGGGGCCTGTGCCCAAGGGCAAGCTCATGGACTGTCTGCACCATGCCAACCGCCTGCGGGTCAAGGCGCCGGTTCAGTCGGGCCAGGTGATTTGCCCTGATCTGGCTGGAACGGGGGTTAAGCTGACTGCCGCCCGCACGGTGGCAAATATTTAGCGGCCTGGTGGCCGCTATTGCATAATAGCGGAGGGAGGGATTTTATGCGGGATTACCACAATCATTTGGAAAAGGGAGAGCTTGACCGGTCCTGGTTGGACCAATTTCTACAGCAGGCCGGATCCAGGGGTGTGACGGAGTTCGGTATCGCCGAGCACAGCTACCTCTTTGCCGAGTTGCTACCGCTGTACGAAGGAAATATCGGTCCTAGGGATACCCCCCTAGGGCGTCGGCAGCATGAATGGCTATACTCCCAAGGAGGCAAGTGGAGTCTCAAGGACTATTTTGACCTGCTGCTGCCCCTGCGCCAGCAGGGGGTCAGGATTGGCCTAGAACTGGACTGGTTTCCCGGCAATTCCCAATTGGTTCGGGAGCTGTTGGCGCCATGGCCCTGGGATTATGTCATCGGTTCGGTGCACTGGTTGGACGGCTGGGCCTATGATATCTGGCGGGATACCTGGCAGGACCGAGACATAAAGGCAGTTTGGCAAAGATACATAGAAGCTGTCAGATCCGGGGCCGAGTCTCAATGCTTTGACATCCTAGGCCATGCCGATGCCATTAAGGTGTACGGGTTCTATCCCCAGCCCTGGCCAGAAGAGGGGTGGGTGCAGTTGGCTAGAGTCCTGGCCGATAATAAGGTGGCGGCGGAAGTGAACACCGCCTTTCACTATAGGGGTTATTCCCCCCATTTCTGTCCCGACCCGGCACTGCTGAAGATATTTTGTCGGGAAGGGGTAGAGTTGACCTTTGGCGCCGATGCCCATCTTCCTGAGCACGCCGGGATGTTTCAGGCTGAAGCCAGGGACTATGCCCGCCGCGCCGGGTATACCCACTGCCTGAGCTTTGCCCAGCGTCGGTCTCAGCGGCATCGCCTTGCATGAAGCAGGAAAGATGTGATATAGTACCTCTTCACAAGGAGGTTATTGCCTTGGATAGAGAACAGGCCCAGGAGGAAGTCAAGAAGCGGGTTAAGAACCGTAACTTGCTCAAGCATATGTACGCCGTGGAAGCTGTCATGGGCCAATTGGCCCGAAGGCTGGGCGGTCCGGAAGAGCAATGGGCCTTGGCGGGGCTGCTCCACGACATCGACTATGAGGAGACCGCCGACAATCCCCAGAGACACAGTTTGGTAGGTGGGGACATCCTCGCCGACCTGGGGGTGGATGAGGACATCGTCTATGCAGTCAAGGTTCACAATCCTGCCCATGGCCTGGAGCGGCGCACCCTTATGGACAGCGCCCTCCATATCGCCGACCCCCTCACCGGTCTCATTGTCGCTGCGGCCCTGATTCACCCCGTCAAAAAGTTGGCGGCCTTAGATAGCCAATTTGTGCTCAACCGCTTTGGCGAGAAGCAATTTGCCCGGGGCGCCAATCGGGAGCAAATCGCCCTCTGCCAGGAAGAATTGGGCCTGGGCCTGGAAGAATTCATTTCTTTAGGCTTGGAGGCCATGCAGGCCATCGCTGATGATCTGGGATTATAGTAAAAGCTGCCTCCCGGCAGCTTTAGTTACATATGATATATCTTTTCCTCGGCCCAGTTTAGGAGCTTTAGTTCGGGGTCGACGGTGATGGTCTGTATTTTGGCCTCGGTCCTGATCAGGTGGGGATCTTTGGCAATGCAAAGCTCGCGGGTCTGGGTACTGCCGTCGGCCAAATCCAGCTTGATATCCAAGGGGTAGGGCCATTTGAGCTTGCCATGGTTCTCCAGGTTGAACAACAGCTGCCATTGGCCCTCTTCGTCCTGGAAGGTCCTGCACTGGGTGAGAACGGCCTCCAATTGCTCTTTACCTTGACCCCACTCTCTAAAGAGCTGACCAAAATCTGCTCCAGTCATGCTACCCATCACCTTGAAAAATTCTGCCGGGGATGGAGCATACTGTGACTGTGAGACCTGGATATAATAATCTTTGAGGGCTGAAAGGAAGGATTCTCCCGTCAGGCAGTGGGCGGTGCGCATGAGCCAGCCGACCTTGGCCACAAGCCAGGGGGCAAATTCTTCCCTGATTCCGAAAGCTTCTTGGGTTATGCTTCTTTTGGCCTCGGCCAGTATAGTTGCTCTGGCTTCCTGCATCACTTGCTCGCGCTGGGCGACGCCAAATTTTCCTCTAGGGCCAGCCAACTGAGGTATTCCGCCAGCCCGTCTAAGTACCAGAGGTGGCTGGGATGTTCAACCATCAGGCTGTACTTTAACCAGCGCTTGCCCATCTCCCGGGCAATGAGGAGGTAGGTGCGCAAATTTCGTTCCTTGGCCGAGGGGTGATACCGCCGTTGGTCAAGGCTGCCGCCGTGAATACTGGTAATATACAGGGAGGAATTGATGCTGGGTTCGTTATTTTCGGTGAGGATGATGGCGGTGGCGGGAGCTGGCGATGGTCCCAATTTCTCGGCATAGTAGGCAGTAAGCCTTTCACAGCTATCCGCCACGCCCTTACCTTGGTTCATAAACTTGCGGGGGTAGTACACCTGGAGGTGGGGCTGGACTTCTCGGGTGGTCTTGAGGAATTCACCTGCCAACATGTGGATGCCCCGAAAGGGAATAGTGGCCGTCCATTGGGTAAGGGTTCTGGTGTCTGACGGCTTCTCACTGAGCGGCTCACCAACGCCGACAATGCGAATTGAGTTGGGGGCGACGACCTTAAGGGTGCAGGAATACTTTTGGGGGTAGAGGCTGTATGGATACCAGTGCATGCTGGGGGCGAGCTCCAAGGCCTCCCCTGGTGGTCCAGGGAAGGCGCCGCGATAGCTTAAGACGATGACTAGCTTTTCACCGACATCGGCCTTGCGTGGTAGAACAGAAGAGATAAGTGTGCGGCCGGGGTATAGCGGTTTTATTGTATTGGACAGGGCGAGGCCCAGGTAACTAATACCCATCAAGGTGCATTCATCGGACAGCAAGAAGCAGAAATGGCGGGTGCTCTTGGTCGCTGTCATGGTGACGGACGCAGTGGCAGCATAGGTAAGCCTGCGGATGTCAATTTTCAGGTCTAGCTCATAGTGTTGGATGGTATAAGTGAATTTTTTGGACAAACCGGAATACCTTTTCGCTGCCAGCCAGGTCATTGCCACATACCCCCAATAAGAATTTGGTTAATACTTCTCTTTAAAGGAAGGATAATCCTGCAAAAAAGGAGGTGAAGATTACGAAAGAAAAACTGTTGCAATTTATGCGTGAGAAGGCATACAACCCCTTGACCTTGGAAGAGTTGGTGGTAGCCTTTTCTGTCAAGGACACCCAGGTAAAACAATTTAAGAAACAACTGGCAGAACTGGAAGGCCAGGGACTAGTCATCAAGACTCGGTGGCATCGGTATGGCGTTCCCGAAAGGATGAACCTTGTGGTGGGACGCCTGCAGGGGCATGCCAAGGAATTTGCCTTTGTCCTGCCAGAAGGGGAAGGGCAAGATGATGTGTACATCTCCCCGGGAGCCACCAACGGCGCCATGCACAACGACCGGGTGGTGGCCCGGCTACACAAACAGTCCAAGGGCTCTCGGCCCGAGGGTGAAGTCATCCGTATCCTAGAGCGATACAATGTAACAGTTGTGGGAACCTTTGACAAGGGCAAAAAGTATGGCGTTGTCATGCCGGATGACAATAGGCTGAACCAGTACATCCTTGTCGGCAAGGATGACTTTAGCGGCGCCGTGGACAAGGAAAAGGTCGTGGTGGAAATCACCCGCTGGCCCGAGGGGAGGCAGGGACCCGAGGGCAGGATAATTCAACGCCTGGGTCAAAAGGATGCGCCGGGGACAGATATCCTCTCGATCATCTATAAGTATCAGCTGCCCATGGATTTCCCCCAGCAAGTGCAGGGGGAAGCGGAAAGGGCGCCGGAGTTCCTCAGCCCCGAAGACCTAAAGGGGCGCACCGACTTTCGGGATCAGGACATCGTCACCATTGACGGGGCAGACGCCCGGGACCTGGATGATGCTATCAATGTAGTCAAGACAAGTACCGGCTACCGCCTGGGTGTACACATTGCCGATGTCTCCCATTATGTGCGCCTTGGAACAGCCCTGGATAAAGAGGCCTACCGGCGAGGGACCAGCGTCTACCTGGTGGATCGCGTCATTCCCATGTTGCCAGGACGCCTTTCCAACGGAATCTGCAGCCTCAACCCTCGCCAAGACCGCCTGACCATAAGTCTGGTCATGGATATAGACCCTTCGGGCAAGGTTACAGATTATGTCTTAAGTAAGGGCGTTATCCGCACCAAGGAACGCATGACCTATGACAATGTGTATCGCATACTGCGGGAGGATGACAAGGGTTTGCAAGAGCGCTATCAGGAACTGGTTCCCCAGTTCCGGCTCATGGAAGAGTTGGCAGAAGTGCTGACCCGTCGCCGCACCAAGCGGGGGGCGATAGACTTTGACTTTCCCGAAACCAAGGTAGAATTGGGCGATGACGGCAAGCCGGTGGCCATCACTCCCCACCCCCGGACCATTGCCGAGGGGATTATTGAGGAATTTATGCTGGTGGCCAACGAGACGGTGGCCCGGCACTTCGCCAATATGGATAAGCCCTTTATCTACCGAATTCACGAGAAGCCTGCCTCGGACAAGATCAAGGAACTCAATGAGTTCATCCATAACTTTGGCTACCACATCAAGGGCAGCTATGACGACATCCATCCCAAGGCATTGCAACAGATGCTGGCCAAGGCCGAGGGGGAGCGCTACCACCGTCTGATTAGCATAGTGACGCTGCGCTCCATGCGCCAGGCCAAGTACACCGACCAAAACGCCGGTCACTTCGGTTTGGCCGCTCAGTACTACACTCACTTTACCTCGCCTATCCGTCGCTACCCAGACCTCCTGGTCCACCGCTTTATCACATACTGGCTGGGCGAGAAGGCGCCCAAGGCCTGGAATTCCCAGGTAAAGCAGCTGAGGGAATTTGCGGATCACTGTTCCCGCCGAGAGCGGGTGGCAGAGGAGGCGGACCGGGAGTCGGTGGACATGAAAAAAGTGGAGTATATGGAGGCCCATCTGGGGGAAGTGTTCCCTGGCATTATCAGCGGTGTCACCGCCTTTGGGATTTTTGTGGAGCTGGAGAACAGCGTCGAGGGCTTGGTGCATATCAGCAATCTGTACGACGATTACTACCATTTTAATGAGAAGATGTACTGTCTGGTGGGCGAGGGTAGTAAACGCATCTTCCGCCTGGGAGATCCCGTCACAGTCAAGTTGATCAAGGTGAGTAAAGAGGCGCGTACCCTGGACTTTCTCCTAACAGAATAAGCGGCCGGGGCCGCTTATTCTGAAGGGGGACCAATTGATTATCCAAACTATCTCAGTACAATATTCCGAGGCCAAGAGTTTTTTTTGGGGGTATGGAGAAAAATCAGCGGAGTTACTGCTGTCCCGTTCTGAACTCTGTTGACCGTGTACCGGGGGTATGTTAGAATGACATTGCCCAAGGTTATACCCATTAACCCTTTACCCGGACGCACGGTGGACCAAACCGTGTGTCTCACACTTTGTGAGGAGAATTGCAATGGATGAAATTAAGGTAATTGCCGAAAACCGCAAAGCCCGCCATGACTACCACATCGATGAGGTCTTGGAGGCCGGTCTGGTCCTGCAGGGCACTGAAGTAAAGTCCATCAGAGGCCGTAGGGTCAACCTCAAGGACAGTTTCGCCAGGGTGGAGAACAACGAAGTCTTTTTGCATAATATGCACATAAGTCCTTATGAGCAGGGCAATCGCAATAATCACGATCCCCTACGCACCCGCAAACTCCTCCTCAATCGCAGCGAGATCCGCCGCCTCATCGGCCTTGCCCGAGAGAAGGGGATGACGCTGGTACCCTTGCGCCTCTATTTAAAGCGGGGCCGGGTCAAAGTCGAACTGGCCGTCGCCCGGGGCAAGAAGTTGTACGACAAGCGCCAGGATTTGGCCGAGCGCACCGCCAACCGGGAAATAGAGCGGGCCTTCCGAGAACGCATGAAGGAGTAGTGTGGGCTGACCAGTATAGAAGGCAGTCCGTTGGGCTGTATGGTTATTTTTCCCTAGAATGATTGACTTTGTCCCCCGATACACTTTTAATAGGGGGGGATGGAGATGAAAATCCTAAGGCTATATTGCCTGGGCAATGAGTACTATGTGGTGAGTGCACACCATCCTCTGCCACTGGTTAAGGGGCTTGGACAATCCATTCCCCGGAGGGAGGTTGTAGTCCTCTGGCCGGAGGGGCAAGGCCACTGCCGGGTGGAGCAGTATAATTCTCTGGGTACCAGGGTTGTCCCTGGCACCTGTGCCTTGCGCTGTGCCGCCTATGTCCTGGGTTCAGGCAGCTGGCATCTGGATACCGATACCGGCAGCCATCTGGTCGATGTTCGGGATGGAGAGACAGTGTTCAGCTTTTTCTCCCCGATATATGGCGGTGAGTACCAAATTGGCTGGGACTATCACGGGTATCTCGTCAACTTGGTTCAGCGCTACTTCGTAACGCTGCCCTCGAACATCAATGGCCTGGATATACAGGGTCAAGGAGAGGCCCTGGATCGGTATTTTGGCGGGGCAGATATTATTTTTGTCCAAGAGGGTAGGGATATCGATTTGCGCATTTGGCAGCGTGGGGGAGAGCTTGCCGGCAGCGGCACCGGGGCCTGCGCCGTCGCTGCAGTTCTGTACCGTTTGGGCAGATGGAGAGAACCCATGCAGATTTCCATGCCCGGTGGCAAGGTCACCATGGAATATTATCCCCAGGGTCGCTTCCTTCAGAGGGCTGAGGTCCAGGAAGTTGGCGTCCTTGACTATCCATAACCCCCTAGGGGTTTTTTTATACTCTTGACCGTCGCTAAACGTTTGTATATAATGTCTACATATTAACAAACGATATGGAGATGGGTTTATGGAACACCATGTATTCTCCGATGCCACCCCCCAGGAACTTGCCCAGGGCTATAGAAGGACAGGGCGGGAATACACCTGCCTGATCTGTGGAAAGGTCTACACCCAAGGGGTTATCTATGAGGACGATGGCCGTCTGTTAGAAGCTTTGCTGGCCATGGAATCCCATATTACCCGGGAGCATGGATCCACCTTTCAGTTCCTGCTGAATTTGGACCGCAAGCTTACTGGCCTCAGCCAGTCTCAGCAACAGCTCCTGGGCTATTTTCAACAAGGAATGGCAGACAATGAGATTGCCGTCACCCAGGGTGTCAGCGCCTCAACGGTGCGTAACCACCGTTTTAAACTTCGGGAGAAGGAGCGCCTCGAAAGAGGCCGCAGTGAATAGG
>DAIOXA010000062.1:4109-8279 GCA_036758185.1 Bacillota bacterium | reverse complement strand
GCCCTGCGTGTGTGGGTGCGAGGCCTTGAAAGTTGACCTCAAGGCCGAAACCGTTGAGGTGGGAGACCTAATCCTCAATAAGGGAGACGAGCTTTCCATTGATGGCGCCACAGGCCGCGTAATCCGGGGGGAGGTGCCCCTGGTAGACCCCCAGCTCAGTCCGGAATTTAACACCATCCTCCAGTGGGCCGATGAGTATAGAAAGCTGGGAATTAGAGCTAACGCCGATACTCCCCAGGACGCCCTCAAGGCTCGGGAATTTGGTGCAGAGGGCATCGGTCTCTGCCGCACCGAGCATATGTTTATGGCCCCCGACCGTCTGCCCATCGTCCAGCAGATGATTCTGGCCGACAGCAGAGAAGGGCGGCAATTGGCTCTGGATAAGCTCCTGCCCATTCAACAGCAAGACTTCTATGGCATCTTCAAGGCCATGGCGGGATTGCCCGTCACCGTACGCCTGCTGGATCCGCCGCTCCACGAATTCCTGCCTTCCCTGGAAACTCTTGCGGTAGAAGTCGCCCTCATGGAAGCGGGGCAGGGCGAAATCAGCAAACTTAAGGCAACCCGCAGCCTACTGCGCCAGGTGCGTAACCTCCACGAAGCCAACCCCATGTTGGGCAACCGCGGTTGCCGCTTGGGACTGTTGTACCCAGAAATTTACCTCATGCAGGTTGAGGCCATCCTCAATGCCACAGTGCAACTGCTGGAAGAGGATGTCGATGTCAAGGCCGAGATCATGATACCCCTGGTCTCTCATCACAACGAGCTGGAGCGCATGCGCGCCCTGGTCAGTCAGACCCGGGACCGTATTTCCCAGGAAACGGGCAAACAGCTGGATGTCCTCATTGGGACGATGATCGAGCTGCCCAGGGCCTGCGTCACCGCCGACGACATTGCCCGGTATGCCGACTTTTTTTCCTTTGGCACCAATGATCTCACCCAGACCAGCTTTGGCTTCAGCCGGGACGACGCCGAGGGCAAGTTCCTTCCGGCTTACCTGGCCGAAAAACTTCTGCCCGACAACCCCTTCGCCGTCCTGGATCGGGAGGGCGTCGGCAAACTTATGGAGGTAGCCGTCAACTTGGGCAGAGGCCAGAACAGCAAGCTCAAGATCGGCATCTGCGGCGAGCACGGAGGCGACCCCAGTTCCATCGAGTTCTGCCATCAGCTGAACATGAACTATGTTAGCTGTTCACCCTATCGGGTGCCGGTGGCCCGCCTGGCCGCGGCCCAGGCCGCGCTGAAGTAAGTCATGCATAGGGATGCCCCAGCAGGCAGGGCATCCCTTTTAAAAACCATGGGAGTGAGTACCATGAAAAAGCACCGTATCTATACAATGAGCTTCGCGAAAGTGTACCCTCTTTATGTCGCCAAGGCCGAGAAGAAGAAGGGACGGACAATAGCAGAAGTGGACGAGATCATCTGTTGGTTGACAGGCTATAGCCAAGAAGAGTTGGAAGTGCAGTTGGAAAAACAGACTGACTTTGAGACCTTCTTTGCCGAAGCTCCCCAACTGAATCCTGCCTGAGCCTTGATCAAAGGAGTGGTCTGCGGCGTCCGGGTGGAAGAGATTGCAGAACCAACTATGCAAGAAATTCGCTACCTGGATAAGCTCATCGATGAGCTGGCAAGGGGAAAGGCCATGGATAAGATTTTGCGGAAGGAATAAGGGGTAAGGGAAGGTATCGAATTGTGAACCAGACTCTGCCATCTTTTAGGTGGAGTTTTGCTTTAGGCTAGGGGTTTTAGCAAAGTAGTCGAGAGACCTGGTCGACATCCTTATCGCCGCGGCCTGATAGGTTGACGATGATGGATTGATGAGGGGATAGGGTAGGAGCTAGCTGGATTGCGTAGGCGACGGCGTGGGCGCTCTCCAGGGCGGGGATAATCCCCTCGGTCCGGGAGAGCAGCTGGAAGGCCTCCAGGGCTTCCTGATCGCTAATGGGAACATACGCTGCCCGGCCTGAGTCCTTTAGGGCACAGTGCTCGGGACCGACTCCGGGATAGTCTAGCCCAGCTGCCAGGGAATGGCTGGGCAGGGGAGCGCCCTTTTCATCGCTGAGATAATAGCATTTAAAACCATGGAGGATGCCGGGCTTGCCCTTGATTAAGCTAGCTGCATGTTGTTTGGTGTCCAGCCCCAGCCCCGCTGCCTCGACTCCGATTAGCTTTGTGCCGGCATCATCGACGAAGGCCGAGAATATGCCGATGGCGTTGCTGCCCCCACCGACACAGGCAATGACGTAGTCAGGTAATTCATCTTGCTGGCACAGTATTTGTTCCCGGGCCTCCCTGCCGATTACTCCTTGAAAGTAACGGACAATTGCCGGATAGGGGTGGGGACCCACGGCAGAGCCCAGCATATAATAAGTGTGTGGATTGACGCTCAAATCCTCTAAGGCTGCGTCGACGGCATCCTTCAGCGTTGCTGCCCCGGCAGTGACCGCTTGCACCTTGGCCCCCAACAACTCCATCCTATATACGTTGAGGGCTTGGCGGCGGATGTCCTCAGCACCCATATAGATGGTGCAGTCAAGACAAAAGAGGGCTGCTGCTGTGGCAGTGGCGACTCCATGCTGGCCGGCGCCGGTTTCGGCGATGATCCGCTTCATCCCCATTCTTTGGGCCAGCAATACTTGGCCGATGGCGTTGTTGATTTTATGGGAGCCGGTGTGGTTTAGATCTTCTCGCTTTAGGTAAATTTTCCCGCCGCCCAGTTTCTCAGTTAAGTTACCTGCATAATACAGGGGGTTGGGGCGGCCGATATACTGCTGGTAAAGGTAGTCCAGCTGGCGGGAGAACTCTGGATCGGAAATACTCTTGGTAAAGTGACAGGACAGTGAGGCCAATATCTGTTCTAATTGCTCCGGAACGTACCTGCCTCCGAATTGACCATAGTAACCTTCTGTTGACATAGATTTCTCTCCTCTATTCAATCGTAGTATTGCCTGACGACTAAGAGCTCTTCACCTCACTGCCATCACCTCCTTAAAAAAATTAATCCCGTCCTAAAATAAGGACGGGATTAACCGCGGTACCACCTTGCTTGACCTGCATGGGCAGGTCCCCTCTGATGCCGATAACGGGGCAGCCGGTCCGGGATTATCCCCCGGACACTCACGGGTCCATTCCCCGCATACCCTGCCGGCTTCCACTATCCCGGCTCGCTGAAGGTCAATGTATGCAGGTACTACTTCCGCTCAACGCTTTTGTACTATGCTAATTAGCTGGTAATATATCATGGGCAGGACCGGCTGTCAATACTTTTCTGGGCATTTCCATGTCCAGATTCTGGGCGGGGCAAAGCCTACCTTATAACTGGACTAGGAGGATGAGTACTATGAAGTATAACATAGCGATTGTGGGGGCCACGGGATTGGTGGGCAGGACAATGCTCCAGGTGCTGGCTGAAAGGGATTTTCCCCTGAACAAACTCATGCTCTTCGCCTCTGAGCGATCTGCAGGGCAGAGCATAGAATACCGGGGGCAAAATTACCCCGTAGCAGTGCTTAGCCAGGAGGCCCTCTTGGGCGAGGATCTGGACTTTGCTCTCTTCTCGGCAGGAGGAGAAGTCAGCAAGCGCTATATCCCCATAGCGCGGAGGCAGGGAATCACCGCCATCGACAACAGCAGCGCCTGGCGCTTAGCTGCCGATGTGCCGCTAATAGTTCCTGAAGTAAACTCTCAAGCCTTGACTGGACACACTGGGCTGGTTGCCAACCCCAACTGCACGACAATCCAGGCAGTGGTACCCCTAAAAGCTTTGGACGATGCCTTTGGGCTGCATCGGGTGGCCTATACCACCTATCAGTCGGTTTCTGGTTCCGGCTATGGCGGTATTGCGGCCCTGGAGGCCGGGTTGGCGGGTAAACCGCATCCGGATTATCCCATTGCCGATAACTGTCTTCCCCACATCGGCAAAATTCTCGTCGATGGCTATACCTGGGAAGAGGAGAAAATGGTGGCGGAGACGAGAAAAATCCTCGGCAATCCGGATCTGAAGGTCACGGCCACTGCAGTCCGAGTCCCTGTCCGCCACTGCCACTGCGTAGCCATCAATGCCGAGTTCTGCCGCCCCTTTGAGCTGCAGGAGGTCTTTAGGGTCTTGGTTTCTGCCCCCGGCGTGGTTCTTAGAGTCCACTATCCCTTGCCCACAGAGGTTGTTGGCAT
>DAIOXA010000062.1:0-4099 GCA_036758185.1 Bacillota bacterium | reverse complement strand
CGGGACAGTAGCGTCGCCAATGGCCTGCACCTGTGGACGGTGGCAGACAATATTCGCAAGGGTGCCGCAACCAACGCAATCCAGATTGCCGAATTGCTGGTTAGAAATAAGTGAAATAGTGCTTGTCCAGGGCTTTACAGCTTCGGCATAACTCCCACGGATTGCCCCGGCGGAGTTGCCTCAACAGTTTCTTTTTGCATTGGTTGCCGGTTGGGACGAGCCATCGTCGAGCCCCTGGACCAAGGGATTCAATACGCTCTGGGCGCCTGGAGGGTTCTGAAGGAGAGGGTGGCTGCCGATGCTCTAATCGGGATTAGGATTGCCACCGACTTATTGCTGCTAAGGGAAGGGATATGTAAAAGGGGCGCTGAGCCCTGAGCGCCCTTTAAGGCTTAAGAGAATAGTCCCATAATCCAATTGCCCAAGTCGGTGAAGGCCTGGCTTAGGAAACGCAGGGTGCGGGTAAAGAAGTTGGCCCTTTCTACATCTTGTTGTACCACCAGGTCCACTGTGGTGATTGCCCTACCATCCCGACTATAGGTCAGGGCGCCCACGACATCGCCCTGCTGGAGGGGCGCTTCTAAGCCAATCTTATATTGTACTTCTTGGTCAAAGCTTTCTACATTCATGTCCCGCTTCATTACTAGGGTTACGTCCTGGGCAGGTATGACGGAGGATTCCTTGGCTTTGGCATTCTTGATTTCCAAGGTGTCAATGACATCAGAGGTAGTTATTGCTGTCTTGGGCAGGTAGTGATCTAACCCCTGGGTCAGTAGTTCTTTGACCATTTGGTTTCTTACCCCGGTACTCTGGGCGCCCATGATCACTGCGATATAGCGGCGGTCACCTTCTTCTGCAGTGACGGTGATGCAGCTCCCGGCCTCGGGGGTCCAGCCTGTCTTGAGGCCATCGATGTTGCGCCAGCCAATGAGATTGGCGAAGGTAGAGGGCATGTCAAAGTAGCCCTGGCGCACATAACGGGTTGCCCGCTCCATGCGCACAAATTTTGTGGCGGTATACTCCAGGATTTCCGGATACTTAGCCAGGGTATCCCTGGAGAGTAAGGCGATATCCCGGGCGGACATGGTATGGCCTGGGGTATGGAGGCCGTGGGAGTTGATAAAGGTAGTGCCGGTCAGACCTAGCTCTTCTGCTTTGTCATTCATCTTTTGCACAAAGGCGCTCTCGCTGCCGGCTATGTGCTCGGCCAAGGCGATGCTGGCGTCATTGGCAGAAAAGGTAGCTACGGCAACCAGTAGCTCTTTAACTGTCAGCACCTCGCCGGTTCCCAGAAAGATTTGCGAAGCGTCGGCGGAAAGGTTAGATGCGTTGGCGCTGGCTTTGACCTGATCTGTGAGGCTGATTTGGCCTGTGTCCAGCGCTTCAAAGATTAGATGCATGGTCATGAGCTTTGTGATACTGGCCGGGGGAAGGGCCTCATTGATATTATGGGCCTCTAAAATCTGGCCCGTTTCAAAATCCATTAGCAGGTATGCTGAGACATCTTCCTGTTCTGCTGAAACGACGTTGGCTGACAGCAAGACAAGAGCTGCAAGTAGTGCACAGAAAAATTTTTTCAAAAGCTCGTCCTCCTCCAAGTGCATATAAAAATGCTATACTCAATAGTATACTGGACAAGCTCATTTCAAGCAACGACATAAGTTGCCATCTTTAATTTTTTGGAGGAATAATCCTTATCGGTGTTGAAATACTGAGGCAGGGAGGGTATGCAATGCGACAATTTCAGGAGCAGTTGGAAGCCAATGCCTTATCTCCCTGGGCCAGCCTCAGCGCCAAGAGCAAAGGACGCGTGGTTCCAGAGGAACCTTGTTTCTTACGCACCGCCTTTCATCGTGACCGGGATCGAATCACCCATTGCAAAGCTTTCCGGCGCTTAAAGCACAAGACCCAAGTCTTCATCGCTCCTGAGGGCGATCACTATCGGACTCGTCTGACCCATACCCTGGAAGTGGCCCAGATTGCCAGGACTGTCGCCCGCTCCCTGCGCCTCAATGAGGATCTGACTGAGGCCATTGCCCTGGGTCATGATCTAGGGCATACTGCCTTTGGCCATGCCGGTGAGGAAGAGCTGAACCGCATACATCCCAGCGGTTTTTGCCATAATCGCCAGAGCCTACGGGTTGTGGATCATCTGGAAAAACTTAATCTTACCTGGGAGGTTAGGGACGGCATTGTCAACCATTCCGGGGAGGATCAGCCTGCCACCCAAGAGGGCCAGGTGGTGCGCATCTGCGACCGAATCGCCTATATAAACCATGACATTGACGATGCCCTGCGGGCGGGAATATTGCAGATCCAAGAGCTGCCCAGGCAATGCCTGGATGCGCTGGGCGCCACCAATGCTAGGCGAATCAATTCCTTAGTCATGGCCCTGGTTGCCAACAGCAAAGACTCTAATTGTATTACGCTGGGTTCTGAAATGACCCACGTTTTAGACTGCCTGCGAGATTTTATGTTTGACCGTGTGTACATCGGATCTCGCCCCAAGGGGGAAGAAAAAAAAGCAAGGCATGTCCTAAATTCGGTGTACCACCTTTTTTTAGAGCAACCCCAGCTGCTTCCCGAGATTTACTGTCAGGGAGAACTGCGCCAGGGAATATGCGACTATATTGCAGGAATGACGGACCGCTTTGTCGTCTCTGTCTACAAGAGTAATTTTTTGCCAACACCTTGGCAGACTTAACCGGGAATAATTTACTAAATATTGTCTATAATAGATTTGGTTAACTGAAATTTTTTTTTTAAAGAGCAGGATATACTGCTAATAAAGGCGAATTATGATATGAGTAATCTTTATCGTCGGCAGTTATTCAAGAATAATTCCCATGAACCGGAAGGAGATTACCGGCGTGTGGCGAATATAGTTTAATCTGTGCATTTTAATACTCTCCGGGAAGGGGGGATATAATGGCAAATCCAACGGAACGGGTCAACGATATACAGCAGGCACTTATATCCCGAGGCAAAAAACGGGGAATTCTAACGTACAAGGAAATTGCCGATAACCTTCAAGAATTTGACCTGAGTGCACCGGCAATTGAGTCTTTCTATGAGAAGCTAGCTGCCTTGGGTATCGATATTGTCGAGGGTAATGAAGTTTCAGACCTGGAAGTCGAAGAGGATGAAAAGCCTGAAGACGAGGAGCCTAAAATTGCTCTTCCCGACGGCATTAGCGTTACTGATCCTGTGCGCATGTATCTCAAGGAGATCGGTCGTGTACCCTTACTCACGGCGGAGCAAGAAGTAGAGTTGGCTACTGCTATGGAGGCTGGCGATGAAGATGCCAAGCGTTGCCTGGTAGAAGCAAACCTGCGCCTGGTAGTCAGCATCGCCAAACGCTATGTGGGCAGAGGTATGTCTTTTTTGGACTTGATTCAGGAGGGTAACCTGGGCCTGATGCGAGCGGTGGATAAGTTTGATTACCAGCGGGGATTTAAGTTCAGTACTTATGCTACCTGGTGGATTCGTCAGGCTATTACCCGGGCCATCGCTGACCAAGCCAGGACTATTCGGATTCCCGTCCATATGGTTGAGACCATTAATAAATTGATTCGTGTTTCCCGCCAATTAGTTCAGGAATTGGGCAGAGAGCCCTTGGCGGAAGAAATTGCCGAACACATGGATATTACTCCTGATAAGGTTAGGGAAATACTGAAGATATCTCAGGATCCTGTATCCCTGGAGACGCCAATTGGTGAAGAAGATGACAGTCACCTTGGAGACTTTATTGAAGATCATGACGCCTTGGCGCCGTCCGATGCCGCTGCCTTTGAACTTTTAAAGGAACAGTTGGAAGATGTCTTGCATACCCTCACAGAGAGGGAAGAAAAGGTCCTGAGGTTGCGTTTCGGCCTGGATGATGGCAAACCGCGCACTTTGGAAGAAGTTGGTAAAAGGTTTAGCGTCACTCGGGAAAGGATTCGTCAAATCGAAGCAAAGGCTTTGCGTAAGCTGAGACATCCCAGTCGCAGTAAGCGGCTTAAGGATTACCTGGAATAAGGTGCGTGTCAACCCACGTAAAAATCTTACCGAAGAGTAATGGGACACTCATATAAGGATCTAACCCAACCTATTGACT
>DAIOXA010000061.1:0-8282 GCA_036758185.1 Bacillota bacterium | reverse complement strand
AGGTCTTTAGGTATCGGCCCGAAAATACCCGGCGCTTTAGCTATATCTTTCGGGATTATAAGAGCGGTCTAGAGGCGATGCGCGAGATGTCCCAGGGCGAGTTTGGTATGCCCTCGGTCTTCCGCCTCTCGGACCCCGAGGAGACGGAAGTTGGTGTAAAGCTGTATGGCCTGGAGGGGACCGTCATCGATACCCTGCTCCGGGCCCGGGGCTACCAGCCCAATGAGCGTTGTCTACTGCTGGACACCGCCGACGGCGATGCCGGCTTTACCCGCCTAGTTGCCCGCCGGGTGCGCCGCATTGCCAAAAAATACGGTGCCATGTCCACCACCAGTTATGTTACCAAGAAGTGGGAGCATGGCCGCTTTATGGATCCGTATCTCCGGGAGGACCTCCAGGATTATGGCGTTATCATCGATACCTTGGAGTGTGCTGTATCCTGGGACCGCCTGGAGGATGTATGGCGGGAGGTACGTGCCTTCTGCAAGTCCCGGCCTCATACCATCTGCATGTCCCACTCTTCCCACTCCTATCCCCAAGGCACCAACCTCTACTTTATTTTCATTGCCAAGATGGATGGGGAGGAATACTTGGAATACCAGCCCAAGATCATCGACCATATCTGTAAGACCGGCGCTGCCCTCAGCCGCCACCACGGCATCGGCAGGATGCTGGCGCCATGGTATGAGGAGTCCCTGGGTAAGAATGAGCTGGAGCTGCTCCGGGCAATCAAGCGCCACCTGGACCCCGCCAACATCCTCAGCCCCGGCGGCACTTTGGCTCTGGACCTCCCCGAGGAGGAGAAGCGCAATTAAAATTGGGCGGCAGCTGCCGCCCTTTACTCTGGATGACCACTTAATAAATCGTCAAGCATTCGGATGTATTTTGTCACTGATAAGCCTAGATCGCGCAGGATACGTCTGATTAACCCTCTTGCCAAGGTTTCTCCCCTGCATGAACTGGGAGGACGATAACCTTACCTTCTTGGCTCCGGTAAATGCAGTGGCTTCCTTTTTGCCTAGTAAAGCAGTAGCCTTGCTTCACTAAGATTTGAGACATTACCTTATACTCCTAAAGGGTAAATGCAATAGCGGGTAGGTACGTTGCTGTAATCGTTGGAAGACATATGATATGCTGACTATACTATGGTTAAAGGAGGAGGCTTTTGATGGAAGGATGGTATTGGTTTGTGGCAATCTATCTTGCCATTTTGCTGTATAAATATATCTCCCATGTCAGAGCTAAGTATATCTTGGGCACTTTGGTGCTGAATGTGAAAACTCCGGCTCCAAATGTGTTGCTCGTTACTTGCCTCGTCATCCTCTCTCTGTCCGGAGCCTACATTATCTTGAAATCACTGGGTGCCGACGACTCAACGAAGTGGTATTCCAACGAAAAGGTAGTGATGACGATGTTGTCACTGCTCCTCGCTCTGCTGAGCATATTCAGCTCCATCATGGATGAGCAAATTCGGGAAGAGGGCATCTTTGTCGGGCAGAGGGTCTATACCTGGAATGAACTATTGAACTATGATATTCAAGGTCGCGTCTTGAAGATTGCCACCTCCCAGACCAAGTTTAGCGGGCTACCCAGAGAGATTGAGTGGAAAGTACCTCGAAAGATGTTGAACCAAGTGGTGGTATTGCTGGAAGAGAATGGAGTCGAGGTGAAAATAAGTAGTTAAGGCTAGATATGAGCAAAGCAGTAAAGACCCCATCGCAAGCGATGAGGTCTTTATTTACGCTGCCCATGATTATTAAAAGCCCTGGACTACTCCGTCCACCAGGGTGCCGACATAATCCACGGCCTTGCGGATTGTTTCGGGGGTGGTCATATCCACTCCTGCCATTTCCGCAAGCTCTACTGGACCTCTGGTGCCCCCGGCTTTCAGGACCTTCAGCCATTTATCCACCATGGGCTGGCCCTGCTCATGGATTGCCTTGGCAACGGCGGTGCCGATGGTCAATCCCGCAGAATAAGTGTAGGGGTACAGGCCCATATAGTAATGGGGTTGCCGCATCCAGGTCAGCCTTGCTCCCTCGTCGATTTCTACCTCGTCGCCCCAGAACTCCTGGAGAATTTCGCCCTGGGTCTTGCTGAGGACAGTAGCCGTGATGGGCTGACCCTGTTCTGCCAGGGCGAAGATACGGCGCTGTAACTCACCCTCTATGAGGTGGCGAACATAGTTGTGGTGATATGTCGTGAGGAACTGCATCTTTATCCAGCGATCCATGCGAGGATCATCGCTCTGGGAAGCGATATAGTTCCCCACCAAGAGCTCGTTAATTATGGAAGGTGCCTCGATGAAGAACGTTGAACTGCGGGCGTTGCTGAGGCGTTGATAACGTTGCGACAGGACGCCATGTCCGGCGTGGCCCAGTTCATGGGCGAGGGTGAGGACATTGCGCATGTTGTCGGCCCAGGTTACCAGGATGTACGGGTGTACTTTGGGCACGGAAGAGCAGAAGGCGCCGGTGGATTTCCCGATATTGTCCGCCAGGTCTATCCACCTATTCTTTAGACCATCCGCAATGATCTCGGTGTATTCTGGCCCCAAGACTTCAAGCCCCTTGAGAATTAAGTCTGAGGCATATTCAAAGGTTGCCGGAGGATTGTATTCTGGATCCAGGGGCGCTTCGATGTCACAATAGAGGAGTTTATCCAAGCCCAGCACTTCCCGGCGCAATTTAGCATAGCGGCGCATATGGGGAGCCAGTTCCTTGAGGATTATGTCATGCAGGTTGTGGTATGCCTCCAGGGTAACCTCCTGACCATGCAGGAGCATATGGGTGGCGGACTCATAACCCCTTAACCGCGCCAGAATTACTTGCTTTTGAACCTCAGTGCCCCATGTGGCACCGTAGGTATTTTGGTAGTTCTTGAGGCCATTGGTGAAAGAGTCCCAAGCATTGCGGCGGAGCACGGTATCGGGGGATTTCTCATACCTTCCCTCATACTGGGAGAAGGACATGGGGTGGGTGTTCCTTTGGCTGTCCATAATGGGTTCAAAACTCATATCTGCTGCCTTGGACCGATTGTAGATTAGACTTGGTGCCCGTAGCACTTCTCCCAATGAAGCCAGAGCGACTTCTGTCTCGGGAGAGAGCTTATACGGTTTTTCATCCTGGATCCGAGTCAAAGGGCGCTGAAAGTCTTTAAGTCGCGGTTCTTCAGCATAATATTTTTCCAGGGTCCCCTGGGGAAGGGACAATACCTCTGAAGGAATGAAAGCCGTTTCGGCCTGGATCCGAGCCGACAGGGAAGCAGCTCTACCCATGGCAACCTGATTTACAGGATCTGTGCCATCCCCGGCCTGATGTAAATGGGCATAGGCAATGACTCGTACAGTCCTCTCCTGCAATTTCTCTGCTGCTTCTAGACAATTGTACAGAGTCTCGGCCTCCTGATGTAGTTGGCCTTTATACTTGGTAACACTGGAAATTGAGTTGGCCAACTCTGTCATTCCCTGCTCCCAGGCGGCTCTGGTGGGGAAAATGTCATGCAAATTCCACTTGAGGTTTTCGGGCACCTCTGCCCGGGTCAGTCTCTTCTTCATTTCTCTACCTCCTTAATATCGTAGTTATTATTTCGCAACTTCGGCTATAGTCTCCTGCTCTGGGATAACAAGCGACCCGAAATTATTCCGCTACTGCTGTACCGCCGACAGGCCTTTCTCCGTCAAAGGCCATAAAGAATGCCCAATTGGATATGTCCCACTGTTTTTGCCAACTCGTTATGCTCTCGTCATCATCAATACAGAAGTTTTTAATATAATGGTTCAACGGGAGTTTTAACAAGTGCAAAGCCACCCAAGCCCCGATTGTCTTTTTCGATTCGATAATTAGCATTCAGATGGTCAGTCATTGGTACTTGGTCGTATTTGGTGAAGTCGGTTTGGTTAACCTTTTGTATGTAATCATTCAATTCTCCCAGTGCAATTGTTGCTGCGCAGGGGCCTTTATTCATGCAAAGTCCAGTTTGGTCTTGATGGAGTAGATGTCGCCCCGATAGCGAAAGACCATCCAGAAAAAGGGCGTGCCGTCGGCGGTATGCATCAGGCGCGAGAGTTGCAGGATGGGATGCCCCGGTTCTACCTCCAGTAGCTTCGCCGTTTGTGAATCGGCCAGGCCGGAACTGATTTCCTGGAGAATCCTCCCCGGCTTGATTCCCTTATCGTAGACCAGGTAGTCGTAAAAGGAGCCTTCTAGTTTTTCTGGGGCCAGCTCTCCGAATACGTCGGTGCGCAAATAGGATTCTTCTGTGGCTACGGCCAGCTGATTGGCGGTGCGCAGGCGCTTGATGTAGAGGATGTCCTCGGACTGGGCGCAGTTCAAGAGCTTGGCAGTCTCGGCGTCGGGCCGCATTTGGCGGTGGGCCAAGACCTGGGTGCCCGGTCGGTAGCCCCGGGATAGCATCTCTGCCGTAAAGGAGACCAACTGCTCTAGGCCGTCCTCGGCCCGTCGTCGGCAGACAAAGGTGCCCTTGCCCCGCTGGCGGAAGAGGTAGCCTTCATTGACCAGCCTCAGCACCCCCCGTCGCACCGTCTCCCGACCAACGCCGTAGGTTTTCATCAGGTTGGTTTCGGTGGGAATAGCAGCATCCTCGGGCCACTCCCCAGAGGTTATCTTCTGTTTTAAGGTCTCGTATACTTGCAGGTACAAGGGCAATCCGGAGTTTTCCAACATTCTCATCACCGCCAGTGTTTTTTTGATTATATCATGGAGGTTGTGAAAGGTGAAAGAAGAAGAGGGCAAAGATGGCTAATTAGAAATCTTTGCAAATAACAAGGATTAAGCAGGATTTCTTGACCTAGGTGTAGAATGACATCAGTTAAGGCATTTTAAAATGTTAGTTCGGGGAGGGTGTTGAACTTTGGCAACCATTACGGCACATATCTTGATTGGCAGTGGACATCCCCATCATGACGGGATTGTGTCCAGTCACCGCCTGTATTTCCTGGAAAACAGCAGGCCAAGTTTGGTGCTGCTACCTGATGAGGTGCTGGGAGAAGCTGAACCCATTAAGGTAACATGGATTCCTACCCTAGAAAACACCTTGGAGGATGCTCTCCTGATGATAGCTATTCATGTTCTAAAGGATCCAGATATCGTCGAGATGGCCAGCAATTTCCTGCGCAGCAAAGATAATAACTGGGTGGTGCTCTATGAAGATATTAGCCCCCAGGACCTGGAAACCCTCTACCAACGCTGCAGGAACCTAAAGAACACATTCAAGTTGGTAGTAACAGTATTAAGGGGTAGCAATATCGAAGAGCAATTACAGACCTTGGACCAATACAATATGGATCTAGAAATATGTCGCCCTAATTTTGTGCGCCTCTACTCCCAGTGGCTGGACCAGACCAGAATCGAGGGAGAATTATAGAGACTGCTTAGGCAGTCTTTTTTTCTAAGATATCTCCCCAATAGGGCGGTCGCGTTTTCGAATATAGGTTAAAGGAGGACTGGCGCAAGTGGACTACCTTCAGGCAAAAGGCGATCCAGTCAGCCGCAACAGCTTCTTAGAACAATACAAGGGCTATGTGCGCAAAGTAGCTTCGGCCCATTGCCGAAGGCTACTGGAATGGGGCAGGGACGAGGAATTGAGCATTGCCCTCATTGCTCTGGACTCTGCTATAGATATTTACCAACCCCAGAGGGGGGCGGGTTTTGATACCTTTGCCTCCCTGGTGATAAAGCGCCGCCTCATCGACTATCAGCGCTCCCAGAGTCTGCGCGCCCAACGGGAGGTATCCGTAGATGAACTTCCCCCGGGGAAACAGGCAGTGCAAACGGGAGAGGAATTTCTACGCCTGGAAAGGGCGGCGGAGCTGGAGGATTTTGCCCGCATGCTGGGGAAATATGGAGTCAGCTTTGCCGATCTCGCCAGGGAATCGCCACGACACCGGAAAGTACGGGAAAGAATACTGCGGGTGGCAGGGATGATCATCGCTCGGGAGGATCTAATGTACGAGATTCTGGAAAAGGGCAGGCTACCCATGGAACACCTTTCTCAACTCACCGGAGAGAGCATTAAGGCCTTGGCCAACCGGCGCCGCTACCTCTTGGGCCTTCTTACTGTGGCGGCCAGGGCTGGGGACTATCCGTTTATCGCTACCTACTTAGGGCTAAGGAGGGAAGAGCATGAGTAAGATTGGCGTCATCTGTCGCATCGAGAGGGATCGCTACTACATCCTCACTCAAGAGGGGGATTTTCTTCTGCGATCCGGCGCCCCCCCGGCAGGGAAGAGCTTGGGAGACAAAGTTCTCCTAGCCTCGGCCAAGGGCATGTGGCTACGGGGTCTCGCCATCACTGCAGCCCTGGTCTTGGCAATTGTTTCCGCCATCCATCTGACGCCTGGGGCACCAGAACTTGCTACCTATGCCCTGGCCCTGGACATCAACCCCAGCCTGGAATTTGAATACAATGAAGACTATGGGTTGCTGGGCTGGACTGCCTTTAATGAGCGGGGCAGAGATGTGCTGGCGGGTCTGGAAATGCCTCAAGACCTCTATGCCGCCCTGCATAGCGTCTTCCTCCGTTGCCTGGAGTTGGAGCTGGTCAGGGATGAACAGGACATTTTTGTGACGGCGGCGGAGGCCCCCCTGGACAATGATCGCCTCCTGGGCGCCTTTGAGGCGCAGGGCGCCAAGGTCAAATTGCACGTCGTCCGGCTGGCAGAGGCTGAGTACAGTTCTCAAGCCGGTTCTCCCCTGCGGAGTTATCTCAATCGCAAGGAGGGAATTGACCTCAGCGATTCTACTCCTGTGGCGGAAATAGCCCTCCTTAGTCTGAACCAGGAGTTGACTGCTTCCCTGGAAGTCATGCCTTGGCACAATAACCCCATTGTCCAGGCCTTTGTCGAGGAATACCTGGTCAGGGGAGAGCTGGTGGAGGATATGCTGGATTCCGGTCTGGGGGAAGATGAAATCGCCAGTTTACTTAAGGCCGCCCAGGCCGAAAAACTGACTCCGGCAGATATTTTCAAGGCCTTTAAGAACTCCGGTCTTAGCCCTGGCCAGTTTCTAAAGGAGCATAAGGCCCAGAACAACGCCCAAGGGCCGAAGATGTCGGGTCCAGCCTGGCTGGCAGACTTTTTGGCCCAGGAGTTCAACCACCCGGCAGGTCAGCTTTCCAGCACTCTGAACAAGGGTCTGGAGCCTACCAACCTTCAGGCCATCTTAATATTAGAGGAAATGGGGGCAGGGAAGCTTCAGCCCCTCATCCGCAACTGCAAAGCCACCGATGTCCAGGGGATGTTGGCGGAGTTCGAGGTGGACGCCCAGGAGTTTGAGAAGCGGTTCCAGCTCCTGCAAGGCCTGGTAGATGTGGCTAAGCATTGGTCAGAAGCGGAAGCTGTCGCCAGCCTCAGTGCAGAGTATAAAGTCCCCCGGGGTCAAGTCTTGTACATCCTGGCCCAGGGCTATGATGTCGACGAGGCCGACAGAATACTGCAGCAAAAGCCCAAATCCCTTAAGGAATATCTGGACGGCTTCGGGGCCAATCAAGGGGAGGAGCCTAAGGGGAACCAGGGTAACGGGAATCAAGGCAAGGGAAATCCGGGTAAGGGGAACAAGGATAAGGGAACCCCTCCTGGCCAATCTATGGGCAACGACAGGCCACCAGGCCAAGATAATGAAATAATAGCGGCGGCGCCATGCTAGCGCCGCTGTTTTTGTGTCGCCCCTGGGTAGAATAAGAGGAAATGAAGGATAAGTGGTAGAAATAGGTAGCCAAAGGGGGTAATTTCTGTGATTATCGGAATTGGTGTAGACAGCATCGAGATCCGCCGGGTGGCCGTGGCTATTCAGCGTCATCCCAGGTTAAAGGCACGCCTCTACACGTGCGGGGAATTGCATCAGGTTCCCCTGGGGGCCAAGGCCGCTTCCCGGCTGGCTTCCCTCTTTGCAGCCAAAGAGGCAATCTTTAAAGCCTTGGGGACAGGGTTGGCAGGTCACAGTTGGCAACAGGTCGAGGTGCTACATAACGCCGCAGGCGCCCCTGTCGTTTATCTCCACGACCAAGCCAAGTCCACGGCAGCAGACTTAAAAGTGGCTCGAATACACCTATCTTTGGCCCATGATCGTGGGCGGGCCCTGGCATTTTGTATTGCGGAGGGGATGGAATGAATTGGCTAGCTGATGGTGAGCAGATGCGTAATATAGATCGGACGGCAATGGAGGAGTACGCCGTCCCCGGAATACTCCTGATGGAGGCCGCCTCCAGCTTTGTCGCCAGAATTGCCCTGGAGGTCTTTCAGCCCCATGGCGCCATTGTGGTGG
>DAIOXA010000060.1:0-8293 GCA_036758185.1 Bacillota bacterium | reverse complement strand
CATAATTGGGAATGATGGATCCGCCAATGAAGCTAACAGCTACAAATATCAGCATAACGGGGCTGATTAGCCGCGCGGAAACGGCGGCCTGCCCGAGAATCAGGGCGCCAACTATACTCAGGGTAGGACCAATGGGGCCGGGCAGGCGAATGCTTGCCTCCCGCAACAATTCCACGGCGAACTCCAGTATCAAGGCCTCAGTTAGGGGAGTAAAGGGTACCGGCTCCCGAGTAGAGGCGACAAAGACGACAATATTTGACGGTAGAATCTCATAGTGATAGGAGATTACGGCGGTGAATGCCGCCACCAAAGTGGTACCCATGAATAGCCCCCCCAGTCGCATCAACCTGCCCGTTGTAGCAAGGAGGGGATGCAAGTAATAGTCTTCCGGGGTTTGAAAGAAATCCTCGGCCGCTGATGGGGCCAGCATGGCAAAGGGGCTACCGTCGCTGATAATGGCAACCTTTCCCTGCAGCAGACCACCGACCACCTTGTCCGGGCGCTCAGTACTCGCAAATAAGGGGAAGGGAGAAACGTTGCGTTCAGTGATCAACTCGGCTAGGGCGCCGGGATCTAAGATTCCATCTATATCAATGGCGTTGACTCGCTCTTCGATTTCCCCTACCGTTTTCATATTGCATACATCTTCAATGTACATGATGGATACCTTGGTATGGCTTCTTCTCCCCACCGTGGTGAACTTGACCTTGAGCATGGGGTCAGGGAGCCTGCGTCTAACCAAGGCTACGTTGACGTGAATCACTTCGGTGAACCCTTCCCGGGGACCCCGAATCAAGCGCTCCTGAAGGGGTTCTTCGATACTGCGCATGGGCCATTCCTTGGATTCCACCGTCAGCAAATTGGGGATGCCCGCTACTAAAATGGCCACCTTGCCCAGGAGGATCTCCGGGGCACTCTCGTCAATGGATCGACTAGTCTTTGTCTCTCCCGCTGAAATAAGCTCGGTAATGTCCTCTACCCGCTTATTTTTAGTCAGTAGCCGGGAGATGATATCCCGCTGTAAGGCATCTATATTGACCAAACCCTCGACATATATGAGCAATGCCTGACGCCGGTTCATTGAGGGGATATTCATCTTCTTAAATTTGACATCGTTGCAACCCTTAAATTTCTCCCGTAGCGCTCGCTCATCTTGCTGAAATTTCCCTGTGATTTGAGTACTTGCCTGGGTGCTTGACGGGTGTTGGCGGCCTTTGCCCTTCAACTTAGCCAGCAGCTTCCGTAGCATATGTACCCCCCCTTTCATGACTAAATACCCTACACTATACTGTTTCCAGAAAAACACCTTGCTAAACACAAAAGGCTGCTCCCCTTTAAGGGAACAGCCTACGCAAAGCCGCCCTGTCCATCCACCGGTACTTACGATCATGGGCAATTTTTTTATTCACTTGCTCTACCTCGTCTCGAGGCACACATAACAACACTTCCAGATGCTGTCGCCCCCAGGATCGGGCCTCATGCAAATGATCCATGTAAATATCCAGATGGGCGTTAGAGATGGCGCCGCCCCGGTCCTCCACGATGAAAATGCCGCCGTTGGGCTTATCGGCTAGCTCGGGAATGAACAACCTGGTCCCAAGGGGAATGTCGGGACCGGCGGCCACCGTACGCCATTGCTTGACCTGAGTCCCACTGTAGGTTATGCCATACCCCGGGTCGCCGGGGCGCTTCTGGGTAGATTCATAGCCCGCTGTATAGGCCGTTACCTCCATAATAGTCAATAATTCTGCTAAGCTAATCCCTGTCCCCTCCTCCAATTCATATCGGTACAGCATACGAGGCTAGAGTCAGGAAGGTACTGGGCCAAGGACTAATACAACCCTCAACTTTGCAGGAATTCTCCCCGTTAATAATGAATATGTCAACCAAAGATAATGCTCCTTTCGCCGCTTTTAATATGCATCTATAGCAGGGAAGCATTTTAGGGCATTGAGAGGTTCATACAATCTGATTATCAACGGGAACAAGAAAAGGAGGGAAGATACGTGACTGAAAGAGAATTATTAGAAACCATCGTCAACCGCCTAAATAGCATTGAGACCAATTCCATACAAGAACTGGCTGAAATCAAAGCCAGCATGGCTACTAAAGGTGAACTAGCTGAAATCAGGACTAACATGGCCACTAAAGATGAACTGGCTGAAATCAAAACTAACATGGCCACTAAAGATGAACTGGCAAGAGTAAGAGAAATAGTCGTCAGGATTGAGAATGACCATGGCCAAAAACTCGGCGCCTTGTTTGACGGATATACGCAAAATGCGGCAAGGCTTGAGCGGATAGAGAAATCTGTTGCCAAACATGAGGAAACTTTGCTGACCAAAGTTAAATAAAAGAAACCATCTTAGGCGCACATACGCGCAAGATGGTTTAGTTTTTTGTCACCTTATCCTTCTCATTCCCCTAGTTGTATTTGCACTTAAGATAGCAACTTCGCTGCCGCCAACGCCTGGCGGCTTTTTTGCCCCTTAGGCTGGCTCAACAACAGATCGGCTGCTTCCAGTTTATCCTTGAATTTGCGACGTACGTCATTCTTCCATTTCTTTCGAATGAGTCAAAAGGAATCGTCCCCTTTGACTCATTGCTGCAGCTGCGCAATCAGCCCAGGGGGTTGACAATGCGGGCAGCAACGGTTGTGCCTCCCCGCTGCACCGAACGTCCAATTCCTGTTCGGTATGCCGTTTCCCAAAATTCCTGCGGAGTTATATATATTCACCTCCTATGCGCTTTGTGGGTCGGCTTTGAAACCAAAAACGAAAGGATGTTTAAACATGCTTGACAATAATACTTCTTGAGCATTCCGAGTTCTAAGAAAATGGTAGGCCAATGGAACCTTACAGAATTACCTTCAATGGTAGGGAACACCTCGCTCAGATACGCCATGAGAAAATACGTCATTGGCAATCCATGTTGATTCCCCACCCCCTCAACATACTGGTGTCAATAATCTCTGCAGTCCTGACAGTCTACGTAATGAAATACCTTGGCCTAATTTCATAGAAGTACAGAACCACAATCACTGTGGTAATAACTGAAGCGATACATGAGATTAGCAATGAAATTGACCGTTCATACTTCTTGGCGTAATGAATTGGGTAGAAGTATCGCTTCCTGAATTTACTGGCACTTGCCCGTAGAATGTTCTCAGCAAATACTGGCTGCTCAATAGCGTTCAGAGTATGGTCTTTCATTACCCCAGAAACAAGATTTTTGATCACTACATCCACAATGCGGTTGATTTATGCGCGACTGTCTTCTCTTCTCATGTCATGCACTTTGATCGGTTTCATCATCTTCAAAGAACAGCGTCCAATCGAAGAAGAGAACTGCCGCTATCTTCTTGGCGACCTCTACTGAGGGGCGACGTTCACCTAATTCAATTTTGCTGACCATTGTCACGTCAATCCCAGCCAAACTGGCTATATCTGATTGGGTAATTTTTTACTTGTTCGCATGTTTCTCAGCCAATTTCTCAATGGTATCACCCCTAACTAGCCATCCTGTCTACATTATATAGACGATGTGTCTATATATCAACACTTTTTCAGAACTAGTAGACCTTTTGGCTAGATACCCTTTGTACTGTTTACATTAGACAAGCTGTCTATATAATTAACATATGGAGATATAGCCTTAAGGAGTGTTGTGTATGCTTGAACGTAGACTTGAAGAACTAAGAACCGGAAAAAAACTTACAAAAAAAGAAGTAGCCACCTTTTTAAAAATTGATCAGTCTACTTATGGCAAATATGAGTTAGGCAAAAGACAACCTGATTATGACACTTTAAGTAAGCTAGCAGAGCTATTCTGTGTCTCGACAGACTACTTGCTTGGCTTAACGGACATAAAAAATCCTCCTGAGACCATCGCCGCCCACCATGACGGGGAGGACTGGACAGAAGAAGAACTGGAGGACATCGAGAAGTTTAAAGAGTTTGTGAGGATGCGCCGGGAAAAGCGAGGTGAAGACAAGTGACAGATAGAGAGCTGTTAGAGCAGATTGCCGCTCAAGTTGGCACGCTGACCAAAGAGCTGGCTGGAGTCAGAACCAACATGGCCACCATGGAAGCCAACATGGCAACCAAGGATGAGCTGGCAGAAATTAGAGCCAACATGGCCACCATGGGAGCCAACATGGCTACCAAAGATGAGCTGGCAGAAATTAGGGCCAACATGGCCACCAAGAATGAGCTGGCTGATGTCAGAGCTGACTTGACAAGGGTAAAAGAAATAGTCGTTCGCATAGAGAATGACAACGGCCAAAAGCTCGGTGCCCTATTCGATGGGTACGCCCAGAATGCGGACAAGCTTGACCGGATAGAAAAGATTGTTGCCAGGCATGACGAAGACCTGCTGAAAAAAGTTAAATAAAAGAAGCCATCTTAGACGCGCAAACGCCCAAGATGGCTTTGATGTTAGGAGGTGTATTTTGGAACTTATGTTTTCACCTCAAGAACTATTAACGATATACCTAGAATTCAGGAAAAAAATCGAAGAGCTAGAGAGAATAAAAGCTCTCCCCGAAAAGCCTTTCTCAGCAGTAAAGTTTTTTGGTCTCGGGCCTCCAGAACAGCTTGGCATATCTCGGGCAAAACCCAGGCTTCATACCCGTGAGTAATAAGTGGAGGACCTTCATGTACGAGACATTGCTAACCGAGGCACAAAAAGAAAACGTAGACGTGGCAGAGATCCCTTTCTTGCGGGTAAAAGGCCTGTACTGTGAAAAAGTCATCGGCATCCGGAAGAACCTGACTACCGCAGAGAAGGCCTGTGTCCTGGCCGAGGAGCTAGGGCATTATCATACCTCTGCCGGCAACATCTTGGATCAGAAGCAGTTGGTCAATCGCAAGCAAGAGAATAAGGCCCGGCGCTGGGGGTATGAGCGCCTGGTGCCACTGGATAAGCTTATTGATACTTTTAATGCAGGAGTTCAAAATAGGCATGAGCTAATAGAGTTTTTGGATGTAGCTGAGGAGTTCTTGCAGGAGGCACTGAAGCATCACCAGAAGAAGTATGGAAAGGCATGCCAGGTTGGGAGTTACGTGGTTTGCTTTGAGCCGCTGATGGTGTTTAGGGAGATTGAAAGTGCAGAAGCAAGAAAGGTGGAGGGGTAAATGGTGAAGCAATCTTATGTGAAACGATTCCTGAATATACGTTTGAAGGGCTCCTATGTCTTGCGGCATTACATACTTGTTCCTGGAGTGTATATGGTCCTTTTGTGCGTGTTAGATCTTCTAGGCATCATAGTCATTCCATGGCATTGGGTAGCTGCGTTTTCATTTGCAGGCTTGTTGCTAGGCTTTGAGGCCTTTTACTATATTGGTGAAAGTATGGTTCCCAATTCTCGATCGATGAAATTTCGCATCATGCGCTATATATGTTTTATAGCAGCGGCGAATTTTATCATCTTGCCACACTTTTCCCCTATCGTTACAGGTGATTTGGCCAATCTTGGCAAGTATGTCACTTTGCTAGGTGCTGGGTTTGCCATTATGTCACTTTCCCTCAGGGGTTATCCTGAACATTTCATGGAGGAACATTTCAAGGCTCAGCTAATTTTAAAGGATCAGGATATCCACGATCTGAAAAACGAGATTCAGCAACTAAAAGAAAAAGAGCTGGAATGAGTGAATTGGATGGCTAAGGGGAAGTAGGGTTACTAGAGGGGTTTAAGGACTTAGCTTAATAATTTATACTATTCAAGGAGGTAATCACATGCAAGGCCAAAAAGCCGGAGAGGTTCGGTACATTAAGTCTGAGGATTACAAGCGGCATCATGTTACAGGTTTTTATGGCGGTCTAAACAGCCACGGGGAATTATGCTTCGACCTACTTGAAGAAATCTTGAACCCGCCAACCGATTCTGCTTTGGTTCCAGACCAGGCTAATCCGAACAGTTTAGTCGAAGCCGGGACCAAGGATCCACAAAAAATCATCACTAGAATGCGACACGCCGAAGTTATTATTCCCTCCCAGGTTTTGCCCGGAATAATTACTTGGCTCCAAGAAAAATATGCTGACTACGTCAATGGCCTAAACAATGTGCCGAGGGAATAACATTGATATTTTTGATGTGTTAAGTTATTCTACATGAAGGAGGGGCGGATATGTTTCAAATGCCTGACCGTTTGAATAGAATGCTAGAAAGTGAATATAATAGTCCCGATATCAGGATAAGCAAGCACCTGAACACTTCTAGCAACGGATTTGCGATGTCAATAACTACTGAAACCACTACAGAAACTATAGTAACAGCTATTTTACCCCCGGAAGGGAGGGATAAAGGCATGGGCGTAATATCTGCATATATTCAACGGGCGCTTTGCAAGGCAAGGTTTGAACAATTCGACGACGGAAGTTATTACGCCGAGATTCCAGAATGTCCCGGAGTTTGGGCAAATGAAGAAAGTCCCGAGCAATGCAAATCGATTCTTGCAGAGGCCCTTGAGGACTGGATACTGTTGAAACTCCAAGATGGCGATCCGCTGCCCGATATTGACGGAGTACGCTTAAGAATGGAAGAAGCATCATGCGCCCCATAAGTGAGGGCGACCTCATTAGGCGCATGCGCAAGTTTGGTTTTGAGGGTCCCTTTTCTGGCGGCAAACATCCTGTTATAAAGAAGGGGACGCTAAAAATCACTATCCCAAATAAACATGGCAAGGATATAGGAGTTCCACTTCAGCACCGTATTTTGAAGCTTGCCGGAATACTAAAAGAGGATTGGGAAAACTACGAGTGAAATAAATTTTAGTCAAGCGACACAAACGCCTGTGTCGCTTTTTCTGTGCCCATTGGCGAACATATGTGCTATTATTGCGGTAAGGAGGGGATTATATGGTCAAGATTGTTAATGTCCGCAGCCCAATTGGTTCAGCCCAAAACCAACAGTTTGCCGTTGCTCTTTGCCGTGTCTCCACTGAAGATCAGTTCCAGAAAGGTCTATCAATACCTGAACAGCGTAGCCGGATAGAGAAATGGGCTGAAGCTAACGGGGTTAAGGTTCTAAAGTGGGAAGAGATTCATCACTCTGCCTACCGGGGCTTGGATGAGGACCCTCGGGTAATGGATTTACTAAAGTTTGCCAAGGAGACTCCGGAAGTTTCGCTTTTTTTGGTCGATGAGAAAAGCCGGTTTGCTCGGCGAAAATACCTGCGGGTGACTTGGCAAGAAGAGCTGCGGCGCTCTAGCGTCCGGGTGGTGGGTGTCAGTGAGCCTGACTATGATCGCAACTCAATTCATGGTATCTGGCTGGAGGGCATCAGTGAGACCAAGGATGAAGCTAGATCTATTGAAACTGCCTACCATACCACAAAGGGCATGGCCAGAAATGCAGCAACTCGGGATCCTGAGACAGGTTACTGCTATAAGAATGGTGGTATTGCCCCCATTGGTTATAAGAATCAACGGGTGATCCGGGGTAAAGGCTCCCGTGGCAAAGATAATATTAAACTACTGTGGGAGATTGACGAGGAGCGCGCAGCCCTGGTCCGGTATACAATCCTTACTCTCTGGGTGGACAAGTGCATGTCCTATCAGGAAATAAGAAACCATTTGAATAGCTATGGCCCCAAGTACGACGGGATACTTGAGCCGATACCTAACATTAAGGGAGGCCCTTGGTCCAAGACTACCATCAGGGAAATTTGCATCCGCGGACTCGAGGGAGCTTATTCAGGGTATTATTTCTGGAACAGAACAGGCAGGGACCTCCGGGGGACAGGGCAACAATGGAAAGATCCCGACAACTGGACAATTGTTGAAAATGCACACCCTGTAATAAAAACTACAGAAGAATGGGAAAGGACTAAGGGCATCAAGGAACCTGTCTTACTAAAAAACAAGAATAAGAAATTCCGAAATGTAAAATCCGACAACAGCCGGTATCTGTTTTCCGGGAGGAACGCTATTGGAGAAACGATGTTTGTTTGTAACCACTGTGGTAGCTCCATAAATAATAACCAGGTTGCAAAATACCCCTACTACGTTTGTTCTTGCTACGTTCTACGCCTGATAACTAAGGATAAACCAAAAAAAGACGATGATTCGTCTTTTATGGGATACGATGGTGCCGAGGACCGGAATCGAACCGGTACGGGATAAACTCCCGAGGGATTTTAAGTCCCTTGCGTCTGCCTGTTCCGCCACCCCGGCAATAAAAAATGGAGGCGGCACCCAGAATTGAACTGGGGATAAAGGATTTGCAGTCCTCTGCCTTACCGCTTGGCTATGCCGCCTCGATGGAGCGGAAGACGGGATTTGAACCCGCGAC
>DAIOXA010000059.1:1948-8413 GCA_036758185.1 Bacillota bacterium | reverse complement strand
AAGAGGCCGTCAACAAGGGAAAGTTACAGCAAGTTCATTCCTGCATACTTGGCCTTGAGCGCCTCTTTAGCTGATTTGATGTCTTTTAGGTCAACGGGTTGCGTGCTGGGCGGGATTCCCCCGCCGTTAGCCCCTATCACAGGCGGAGCGGGATTATTTTTGATTTCCTGCATGTGCTGCGTTAAGACCAGGTTCTTCAGTGCCGGGTTTTGGGCGACCATTTCCTGATCATTCAGCATCTCTTCGACCGTAGGCGGCTTTGCCGGTTCAGGTGCGGTGGGAGCCGGTTGCTGGCTCTCTGCCTGCCTGGCCTTCGCCAGGTTATAGGCCATTGTCACAGCATCAGGACGGCTTCTGAGGACATCCCCGAACTCGTCAATGACCTTCCGCATCTCCGGAAGCATGTCGTCGAAATCCGGCCTGGCCTGCTTAGCCTCCATTATCTGCGTTTGATACTCTTCCACCCGGGCCTGATACTCGGCGTTCTGGATGATCGGCTCCACCTTCTGGGCAAGCTGAGAAACCGACGGTTCAACCTCGCTTTTAACCGCGTTTTTCACGGTATCTTGGACCAGTTTGGTGATCGCCGTTCTTGGGTCTTCGTTGTAGTCCTCCCAAAACTTGTCTGCTTCAGCCTTGGCCTGGGCCTCCAGTTCCTCTTTGGTCGGCTGTGGTGCCTGGGGAGGGTGTGACGTCTGTGTTTGGGCTTGCTGCTGCCGAGCTATCTGTTGCTGCAGGTCAATGACGGTCTGTTGCAACTTGGTAAATTGCTCAACTTGGGAAGCCCTGGAATAAGTGGACTCCATGTCCGTGTAACTCTTAATCAGGGCTTCCATGTTGACGCTGCCATCGGGGTTCTTGAACTTGTCCGGGATATCGACCCGGGGTTCAGGGGGCTCCGGTTTGGCAGCATCGGGTGCCGGTGGTTCTGGTTCGCCGTTATCTGCTTGTGCAGGCGGCTCGTTCGTCTGTGGCGGTTCGCCGGCCATACGGCTTTGGAAGAATTCCGCCAGGCTCTGGGGCTGGCTCGGAGCAGATGGGGCTGGAGTGGTGTCTGATGCCGGACCTGGCTCTGCCTGAGCAGTATTGTCGCCTCCGGCGACTGGACCCACATCTTCCGCAAAGAGTTGTAGATTCATTCCAAACCTAAGGTTGTCGGCTCTTAAAAACATATAAATACCTCCTAAAATGCAAATAGCCCCATCATGCGGCCCCGTAATCCGGGGTTATCGCCGATAAGGCTACGTCAGTAAAAGTGCTTAGTTATTAAGCTGTTTGTGGCGGTTGCTGCAATGGCTGCATCGCCGCTGCCTGCTGCATGGCCAGTTCCTGCAGATACAGTAAGTGAATTTGGTCGTGGTCGTTGAACATCTCCTCTATGATCGGGTTCGCCGCTACGATCTGTTCAAACTCGACCGACAGCCTGAGCAGGTTATGATAGTGGATATGCAGCATATGGTCGTCATACTGAGCTGGGATGGTCATTTGGCCGGTCTTCATGGCCAGGTTTTCGCGCTCGGCTTTGGAAATGTGAACATCGTCGACCTCATTTGCTGCCTCCCAGTTGCCCATATCGATCATTTCCAGCACCTTGGCGCGCATTTCCTTGCTGAAAGCACCTTCGCTGAGAATTCCGCTCTCAATCAGGTCGAACACCATCTGCCGGCGCTGTGCCGGACTCTCGGCCATGGCGCTGTACGGTTCGATAATCACGTCGTCAGACTTAATGTCAGCCGCGGTCCAGTCATAGACCTCGACCACGTTGTTTTTGCCAACATTTCTGGCTATTCTCGGTCCTTTGGCAAACTGTTTATACAGCCGAAGCCAGATTTTACCGTCCTCCACCAGTGCAACGCCTATGTTTGCAGAAGTGGTCGCCAACCTGGTATCGTCCTGATCCAGGGCTAGCTGCATGGCCACGCCGGATTTTACTCCGGTTGGGGCGTTGGATTGCCGGGATAGCTCCGATACTCCGGAAACAATAGATAATTCCTGCAAAATCAGGGGGACCTCGGTCTCGAACTCATGCGGCAGTGAGCCTTGCTGCACAGGCCTGGGAGGATTAGAACCTCTAATGTGCTCTATGATGGCTCCCGGGCTGCCGGCGTTCTCTTCCATGTAGTCGATGTCCACCGTTCCCTGTTCTACTGTCCATTGCCCGATCGAAACGCGGTTCAAAAACTCAGCTTTGCGATTCCTTACCGCATTGTACCTGCGCTGCAGGGGTACCATGCGCTCGGCTACGCTCTTACCCCAGAAGCAGCCAGGGCGCTGGATGCAAACCTGCTTGGTAAATGGCAGTGCCGGAACCGCATCTTCCCCTATCAGGTATGGAAGGTGGTCAGAATAATAAAGCAAAACCCCGTTGGAGACTATAATCAGCCTGCCCTCGGGGTGGTCCTTTGTCGGCATTTCCCAGTATTCTTTGACCAGCACATAATCGGTCATTGTGACGGTGGTATAATTGTGGGTCATGGCGTTGTAGCCCAGGCCGCCGGTGCCGACCATGGCTCTTTGCATCTGCATGACCGCTACCTGCTCAGGCTGTACCTCTTTGCCCCAGATGCGCTCCACCTCATCCCGGTGGAACGCCTTGGAATGGATGATGCTACGGCATTGCTCGACCTCTTGGTGATAACAGGAATCTGGGTAAATCTCCTGGGGCGGGCAGATTATGACTTCGAGGTCGCCTTCCCTCATGTCCTGGGGTAATGGATTTCCCTGCATATCTACTATGTTGGGGTCAGCGCCTATCCTGCGACCTAACTCCGGGTTCCATGTGTGCTTTTTCAGGACCGTGCCGCAAGACTCCATCCAGGCATTGGCATCAGCCTGTTTTGCTTGCATCTTTTTGTCGTAATAGGTATTGCTTAACAGATGATTACTCACCTTGGTGGCTCTGGTGTCCTCTGGGTCATTGCTGCCAGGGCGCACCTTCAAGATAGGCCGCATCCTGGAGAGCCTGGAGAGCCTGGTTTCAATATTCGGTGCCATGAGGTTGAAAACTTCCCGCTCCTGCCACTCGTAAACCTTGGGGATTTCTTCGAGCGCCTGGGATACCGGGTTAATGTCGATATACTGGTTGCCCTCAAGAAAGTTAATATTGATCTTCCATTGGTTTTCGAACGGAAGACGCTCTTTCTGTCGGCGGGAAAACTCGTTGTTCACGAGGGCTATAACCTCGCCCTCGTCTACAGGAGGCTTACCCGGCATTCCCTGCTGGTCAATCATGCCGGCATGGGCATTTCTCTCCGCTCCCGCTCCGGGCCTGCCCCGGATGATGTCCAGGACGCTGTTGAGATTAAAAGGCATTGGCACTAACCATCACCACCTAGCATCTTCATCTGGTAGCTCTGGGCTTTCTCAAGTCCAGCCCTGACCATGTTCCCGCCTCTCGGGGGAGGCTTTTCTTTTACTTCGTTCCGGTATTCATTAAGTCCGCCTGCCATGATGCGGTTATATAAGTCCTTGCGCTCAAGGCGCCATTCGTATTCGCGGTACTCCATCATGACCAAAAAAAGCAAGGTTAAAGCTAATAGCCACCATGCGCTGATCATCTCGCTCAAGCCCCCTTCCTTGGGGTTATGTCGCTGATCTGCGTCACTTCGAGATAGGCAGTACAATCCTTTTCCTGGCCATTGTCGCTCGTAGATACAGAATCGACCTTGCAGGTAATTGCCAGGTTCACCGTATTCCCGGCGGTGAAACCATCTACGCCCGGGAAGTCTCTTTTGTCCAGCCGCAACGATGGAGGATAGTAGTAGCTGCTTGCGCTAGCCTTTAACTCCTTGGATTCCTTCGGCTTGGGCAGGGTATGTACCTTCGTCTTGCCCACATCTGCCAGGGCCACCGCTAGGGGATGGTTCGGCCTTTTAGGTCTCGCCATTCGCCACCGCCTCCTTCCGGGCTTCGCAGTACCTGGTATGGCTGCCGATCTTGGTGGGTGAATCGAACTCCTCCCCGCAGTACTTACAGGGGTAGGACTTGGTGGGCTCGGGGATTGGTTCCGTCTCAGGCGTAGGCTCGTGGAACATAGGTCCATCGTGCCACTCCGGGTATAAGGGCTCCGGCCTCAACTCCTCCGGCACGCTGGCAAGAATGTCCCGCATGCAGTCATCGCAGTAGTAATGGTGCAGCTGCGGCGGTCCGTCCGGCCTACCAATAGCCCAGGATATGCGCTTGAGGCAGTTGTAAGTTTCGCACGACGCGAAAACGTTAGTTTTGATGATCTGGCATTTCTCAGCCATTACTCAGCCCCCTTTTCCCTAATTTCAGCCAGTTTCTTTGAGTGGCATAATTCGGTTTTGGGATCGCAGGTGACAATCGCCTCATCATTTTCGCACCACGGAACAACGACAATGTTAAGCCCGTGGTATCTGTCGATAAGATTAATACTGCGGTCGCAGGCCAATAATGCGATCTGTTCATAACACTTTCTGTTCAATATAAGGTTTTTGGGTTCAAATCCACGGATCGCCAACTCATCTTTTTGGCGCTCAATTTTCTTTAGCAAAGTCTCTTCTGACATGTTTTCGCTCCTCATAAAAAATCCGGGCTACTTATGCCCGGTTCCATACTTTTTACGTTTGCCGACACCCTTCTTTTTGCCCTTCTTCTTGGATTTCTTGGACACGGTATCATCTCCTCTGCTTTTCTTCCAGCCTAAACACCAGCGACTGCAGCGCTTGGATGTACTCCAAGGCGGATTCTTCGTCCGCTTCCGGGTACTCGATCACTGCATGCCACAGTTGCGTCAATAATCTCAACATTTCGGGGGGTGTGATCGGTATCACCACCTGTCGTTTAATCGGCAAGGGCGGGCCGATTTTAATCTTCGTGGTTGTTCCCGGTATAAAATTCGTACTTCTGGTAGCCTCTCGATATTATTTTGCATTCCTCGCAAACCCTGCCCATATCTGGTGTACTTTGGTGGTTGTGAACACACGTGGAGCAGTCTTTATTTGTCTTTGCCAAATCCAGGCTCTCGGTTATATCGTGGCGAGCTTCGTGCAACGTGTTTGTAATCATGCGCTTTATGGCTGTTTCCTGCCTATCCAGGAGGCCAGCCCCCTCAATAATGTTGAGCAATTGGCCTTTTAGGTCATTGAGCAGTATTTGTCCCGTCAGGGCGTCAACATAATCGATGTGTTCCTGATTGAAAATTTTGTAATGCTCAGGTATCTCATCAACACCCTCGACAACAATTTCTTCTTCCAAATTAACTATCTTCATGTCGCTTTACCTTGCCTTTCTTTGCTTTGCTCTGCCCTTGCCAAACAAAAAGCCGCTCGTGAGAACGGCCTTTGGCTTGACGCCCCGCCATGGGACACTTCACTGGGGATAAGAACCAGGAGAGGTGTGGCGGGTTCTGTTACATAGGTTCTATGGGGTCTCCGACCTTATACATGGGCATCACCACCTATAACATAAAGGCCTCCGCCTGCCGTCGTAGTTCTCCCCTCCAGGACAACCGCAACAGGAAGTGCCATTATTTGCATTTACTCATAAACTACGGCTTATATAGTAAATACCAGCGGCCCGCCCCACGCATAACGGTATTTACGCCCCCAGAGCCTAGTTGGCCCCAACCTTTTCGTCTATTCGTTCCGAGCTATCGCGGCATTAGCCCACATGACGGCTTCTTCGAGTTTTGTGAGGGCAATAGACTTCTCACGTGACTCCGGGCAAAAACCGTCAATCATGAACGCCAGTCGCTTGGCCTTGTCTCTCAGGTGTTCGTATTTCTCCGGCTGCCCTGGTTTGGGAGGGTGATAAGTAAAGTTCTGCTCTATCTTTTGCTGCCACCATTCTTTCTGTCTCTCATCCCATGTCCCTGCTGGGGCAGTGGCGTAGTCGGTGTTGTCATCGTTCGGCTTATACTCTTTTGTTGCATACTCTGGCATGGGGATTCTCCTTTCCCGTTTTACGTCAATCTCCGCCGGTTCCGCATGTTGGCCTTCGCCAGCTTGTCTTTGTACTCCATGATCTCGCTCAACGGGGTCTGCTTCTTTGTGACTTTCGTGGTTTGCTGCCAGCGAATCTCGTTGGCAATCATCTCGCTAAACAGCAAGTCATCGTGCTTGCCCGTTTCAGCATCTGGCCGATTGTTTTCGTCATATACGAATGACAGCATCTCATCAAGGGTAGGAATGTCGTTGATCAGGTAAATATAGTTGTCAACCACATCGGTCTCCTTGTCGATGATAAGCGGCCTGGTGTTGCCATCTGTTCGCCAGCCGAAGCGCTGCACCAGTTTTTTGCCTATCTGATCATATTGCTGCCGCACATATTGGTAAGGATAATTGAGGCGCTCCAGTTCCTCGATCGGGGCCGTGTTCCAGTTCATTTCGATGCCGACCAGGGCATTGTTGAAATAGCGGCCCAGGCAATACATCTGCCAAGTGAATGGCTTGGAGTTGTTTAACTGCATATGGACCGTGGCGCAGCGATTGCCCGTGACATTGT
>DAIOXA010000059.1:0-1925 GCA_036758185.1 Bacillota bacterium | reverse complement strand
AAGTCTTTGCCCTCGCCCTTGGTGTCACCTCCTACAACATAGGGGAAACCATATTGCGGTTCTTCATACACCCTGATCTGTCCAGCCAGGTCGTCCACCCACTCGATGCTGTCATCCACAATGCGGTCCTGGGTGTCCGGGTCATTCCACCGATAAGAAAAGCGGCCTATTCTGTATGGCCGCTCCTGATGCTGTTTCTTTAATTCTGCCTTGCGCTGGACTATGATCTCCTTGTCAAAGACTGATCGCCCGGAAGCCAGAAACGCCTCCTCCGCATAGCAGGGGTACTCCTGTTTGACCAGGGCCTTCAGGTCGACCCACTTTTTGTAGTACCAATAAACCTGGCCCCATTCCAAACCCTCAGTATTCATCAAGTTCTTGCAGCGCCAATAAACCCATTCCCGGGTTGTATCCTCCCACTTGCCCGGCAAAGCAGCCTGAACTGCTTGTTTAAACTCACGCTCTGCCGGCCGGTTCTCAAAGGGTAGCCGGTATTCGCCGGTCTTCCACCACTCGTAAAACTTACACTCCCAGTCGTTGTCATCATCCCACAGGTCCTTGAACTGGTTGTAGCCGTTGGCGGTCGATTCCAGTATCTTTATGCTATCCCGTGTGAGGGCCTGCCCCAGGCTGGCCAGGGTATCAATGATGTTGTCCCAGAAGCCTGCCTCAGATCCATGGAAGAAGTTCAGCGTCTTTGATCGACCAGCCCCCTTTTTACCCGCGGTGGCCACGCGCCAGACCGAATTAAGCTTCTCAAACAGCAGTTCCCGCCGGTTGTTGTATTTCTCAGTCGGTTTTAGCTTCTCCGGCAGTTGCTCATACGGGTATTTGGCCTTGTCGTTGAATATGGCTTCGGTGTTTTCCGAGTCGTCGGCCAGGGTGTAGCCGGCGAAGTTGCGCCGGGTTATGCTGCAGGCTAGCTGGTAAGCGGTAATAATGCTGGTAAAGCCCTGCTGCCTGCCTTTGAGTACCAAAAACGACAGGCTCAAGCGCCTGTCTGCCTTAAAATCGGTTATGGCCTGGTTAAGGTCATCTATAAACGACATCTGTACATCATTGAGAAAAAACGGTACGGTCTTGCGGTCCTTGTTGACGATAACCATGCACATTTCGACCAGGTATTCCGGGTTTGTCTGTATCTCCTGACGGAGCCCGGCGCCATCCTCTGAAACCATGTGTTCGGTCACCGCCGCGGTGAACTCCTTGTCCTGCTCCGGGTCCAGGTGCTGCTCCCATAGCTCCCGGCGTTTATCTATGAGCTGTCTGGCCGTATACATCAGACAAAGTCCTCAAGTTTTTTATCGATCGTGACGGTTACTTTGTCATTGAACATCCCCAGGTGTCGGGCAATACTGTCAAGGGCACCCAGCTTATTGGCCAGTTTATATTTTTTGAGGTACCCGACAAACTCCCTGTTTTCTCCGTATCCCTCGTACACTTCCATGACTTCAAGGCCGGCCAGGACAGCGGCGGTGTCATCATCAAGCTCATGGATTCCCTTGGGGCTGCCGTCATCGTTGAAAAGTTTCCGGGGATCAAAGAAGCCCAGTCGGGCATATTCTTGCAACACTCTTTCTTTTGTCACCATGTTGCGCTCTTTATATTCGTTCTGCAATTTTTCAAGCCTTGCCCTCACCTTATCCATTTTAGCTAGATTGCAGGCCTTAACATCTATAGTCTCGGCTTTCATGTTTACACAGTTAAATGCCTGTTTATAGGCTTCTCGCTGGGAGAGTCCAGCAAATAAGCCTTGGACAAACTTCTCCTGTTTAACGGTAAGGTTATCTGCCATGATCTCACCTCCAAAATATAAAAAACCAGACTATGACCTGTTAAGGTCTAAACTGGTCTCTGTTCTCTGTTTCTGTTAAATGGTATCTGTTAAATATGGTATCTGTTTGAGTGTGGAATATCACACTACC
>DAIOXA010000058.1:0-8514 GCA_036758185.1 Bacillota bacterium | reverse complement strand
CATGCGCACCGAGCGGGAACGCATGGCCATGCAGTACCGCTCCGAGGGGCAGGAAGAAGCCCAGAAGATCCGCTCTAACGCTGACCGCGAAGCCACCATCATCGAGGCCCAAGCCTATGCCGAGGCTGAGAAAATTCGCGGCGAAGGGGAAGCTGACGCCCTGCGCATCTATGCCGAAGCCTATAACCAAGACCCTGAGTTCTACGAGTTTTATCGGACGCTGCAGACTTACCGCAAGACGCTGCAGAACAATACAACCTTGGTCATTGATTCGGATTCAGACTTTGCTAAATTCCTCTTTGGCACAAGATAGCAAACAGGGGTTGTCGCAAAAAGCGACAGCCCCTGTTTATTATGAGGTGGAACAGTCTACCCTCCTCCTCCCCCGGGCATGGTCAGCCATATATTTTTTAGGCGAAGGGCGCCAAACTGCTCCATCTGGGAAGAACTATATTTGATCCTCCGTGCCACCGGCCTGGCGGAAGGTAGCCAAGAAATTCTTCACCGCCTTGCCCAGGAAGGGCACATCAATTATTAAACCCCCTGGGGGGCTTGGATCTCTGCACCAGGGGGAAGGTAACCCTGACCAACTTCCCCTTATTTTTCTCCATATCCGCCCTCCTAAAGGAGCAATACTGCAAGGGACCTCCTGCCCCGAGGTCCCTTGCCCCTTGAGAAATTTTTCCCGCCGACCTGGGAAAGTCTATATGCCCCAGCTAAGCTAAGGGTAAGTCATGCTTCGGCCACTTATTGCTCGGCCTTACTTTAGGCTATTCGTGCAAATCCTTAGGGGAACAAGGCGATAGCCCTAAAGGACAGAATACCTAAGCACAGCATCACCCTAAGAAAATCCCCGCTGTGGATGCAGGTGGTTTGCTCATTGACAGGTTGCCCTTTAGACCGTTACCGAGAATTGATGGCAATGGTGTTCTTTTTGTACTGAGCATCGCCGTTCCACAAGACCAGTTGCCGTGAAGGGTCTATGGAGAAACTGCCACCGACAACGGTGACGACATAGCCCTGGGGATATTGGTAGGCGGGAACAAATATCTCGGTGGGGGCTGTGGCGGCGGGGTCTGGCACTAAGCTAAAGGTAAACGCTCGGGTCTTGATATTAAAGAGCATTTTCAGGGGCTTTCCGGCGATGCGTCGAGGAAATGGCCGCACCAGGGCTTCCAGGGCCCGGCCTCCGGAATTTATGTCCTGGGGATCTGTCTGTTGATCCCTGCTGAAGATAGACAGGTCTTCGCCGTTCCAGCCGTCGCCCCGCTCATTGCTGTTATCTGCGGTGTAGTTCCAGAGGGTAAAGTTGTGAAAGTTGACATCCAAAGCCTTCATCAGTCTGTCCATGGCCTTGATCTGAGCAGAAAAATCGCCTGTCTTGTATGCCATTTTGCCTTCCATATCATAGGCGAAGCCCGATTCGCCGATGAGCACCGGCATCTCCCCCAGCATGTGTTTGGCCTGCTCCAGGAACCGGGCCAGCTCTTTGACCATTTGCTTCAGAGCCCGGCGCCCACCGAGGATGATCTTTTCCTTTTCCTGGTCAAAGGTGACGCCGGCCAGGTAGCGCTTGAGGACTAGGCTGACGGGCTCGTACCAATGAGGAGCATAAACCATATTCACTCCATCTTCTGGTCCCCACACCGAGGGCTTGCCCATGTCGGCATACTCCATAAAGATGGTGGCCTCGGGGTCGACGCTGCGAATTTGGCGGCTGAATTCCACAATAAAAGGCTTCATAAAGTCCCGGGCAAAGTCCACCGGCTTGCCCTTGACCTGGGCAAAGTAATCTGGTCGGGATAGCAGGGCATTGCCGCTACCGGTCATTTCCCAAACTCCGTTATCTCGCCAAATGCACTTATGCCCCTGGCGCCAGGCCTTTTTGCCCTGGGGATCCAGGCGACGCTGCCCCTTTTTGCGAATCCCAGTGAGGCCAATGTTCCAGACCTCTACCTCCTGGGCCAGGCCCTCGCCCAGCTGCATAGCCTGCCAGGGCGTGGGCATTTCTCCCATCCTGGCCAGGGATTGATGCTGGGACAGGTCCTGCCAACCGATCCAACCCGGCGAAGGCTCATTGAGGGTGTCATAGCCCATGACATTGGGAAGTCCCTTAAGCTTCTCTGCCACTCTCTTTATGGCGTTGAAATAATGCCTCTGCAGGTAATCCTGAATGGGAACTCCTCCCACCCGGGTCTTGGGGGCGAAGGTGTTGCCGGCAAAGAAGAGGGTAAACATGGTGGCGGTAGCCAGCTTAGCGTAGTTGGTAGGCCAAATCATGCGGGGAAAGGGGTCACCGTGGGTATTGTGGACGATGGCTGCCCCGGTGGCCTGGAAGGCTTCCATGTTCAAGCCTGCCGTCTCCAGGGTCCAGCCTGGGGCGCCGTCGCCGCCGGTAAACCTGCTCCACACGTCCTGGTGGGGGTCAATGAACACGTAGAATCCATACTCATTGGCCTTGGCTACTACTTGATACAGGTAATCCAAATACTCCTCATCATAAATACCCGGACCCTCATGTTCAATGGCCTCCCAGGTGATGAGAAAGCGCAGGCAATTAAAACCCCATGCCTTTAGGCGGGTATAGTGCTCCTCAGCCTCGGCCAGGGGAAAGGGCCGGCCTACAAAGGATACCTTCCGATGCTGAAAAAAGCCGTCCCCTATGTGACTGGGCATATTTGGGATTGAGGGATACTTGCTGCTGCCGCCGAGGTTTACTCCCCGAAGCAGCACCCGCCGCCCTTCTTCGTCGATAAAATGCATTGCCTTTGGTCTGATCATTACAGCCACTCCCCAGAAAGTACTTGTGTATGGAATTCCACACCCATCCCAAAAAAACCTTTTCTGCCGAGGTACCCATATACGGGACTGTCGGCGCCGCATGATCCATATACTGGGCTATCGGCAAAAATGCAGGGGAGTCCCCATGGCAAAAGCAATAACAAGAAAAACAAAGGCTAGTAGATATTCCACTTTTATCCCCTCCACGTAATCTACACTTCTATTTCTTTATAGGGATGTAATCTTTCCTGCCTATGCGGTTCCTTGCCCAGGGTTTTTGCACACATATTTCAGCGCCCAATATTATGATAATGAAATCTATTTTTCGGGAGGCAATGTTATGGCAAAGAAGTTGCTGTTGTTTGGTGTGCTGATCCTTGTCCTTGCCCTGGCCCTGACGGGATGTGCGAAAAAAGAAGAAGGCATGACTAAGGTGCGCCTCAACGAGGTCACCCACTCGGTCTTCTATGCACCGCTATATGTGGCGGTAAATCTGGGACTTTTTGCAGAGGAAGGAATCGACCTGGAATTTAGCACTGGTCAGGGGGCCGACCACGTCATGACGGCCCTGCTTTCGGGCCAGGCAGATATCGGGTTTATGGGGTCGGAGGCCTCCATCTACGTGTACAACCAAGGGCAAGAGGATTATGCCGTTAACTTTGCGCTGCTGACCCAGCGGGATGGCTCTTTCTTGGTTGCCCGGGAACCCATGCCCGACTTTACCTGGGAGGATGTCCGGGGCAAGTCCATTATTGGCGGTAGACCTGGCGGAATGCCGTTGATGACACTGGAGTACGTCCTTAAACAACAAGGGCTAACTCCTGGTGAGGATGTCGAAGTCATGACCCACATCCAATTCGCCCTGATGGGCGGCGCCTTTACCGGCGGCGAAGGCGACTTTGTCACCCTCTTTGAGCCGGTGGCAACTGCCTTGGAATTGGAGAAGGAAGGTTATGTCGTCGCATCGGTGGGAGCAGATAGCGGGGAAATCCCCTACACTGCCTTTGCGGCAGCCAAGAGCTATATTGACAAGAATCCCGAACTCATCGAAGCCTTTACCCGGGCAATCTACAAGGGGCAAATCTGGGTTCATGAGCACAGTGCCCAGGAGATTGCCGAAGTCATCCAGCCCTCCTTCCCGGATTCTGACCTGGCTAGCCTGGTAATTGTAGCCCAGCGCTATATGGACATTGACGCCTGGCGGGCCACCCCCTTCTTTTCCCAGGAGTCCTTTGAGCTTTTGCAGGATGTAATGGAGTTAGCCGGGGAATTGGAAACAAGAGCCCCCTATGACAAGCTGGTGACCAATGAATTTGCCAACAAGGTTATTGAAAGGACAGATTAAGGACAAAGGAGGGATACTCGTCTATGGGGGCAAGACCATTAGTCCAAGTCCAGGACATTGTCATGAAGTACCATAGCCCGGAGGGGGAGACCATTGCCCTCAGCGACCTATCCCTGGATGTATTGGAAGGCGATTTTATCAGTATCGTCGGTCCCAGCGGCTGTGGAAAGTCCACCCTCCTCAACATCATGGCAGGGTTGATTAGGCCCACCAGCGGGGAAGGGCGCCTCAATGGAAGACTTGTGCAAGGGGTGAGTTCCTTCGTAGGCTATATGCCCCAGACGGATCAGCTCTTTGAATGGCGGACCATCTGGAAAAATGTCATCCTGGGGCTGGAAGTGCAAAATAAGTTGACGGTAGAGAATAAGGAATATGTGCAGACACTGCTGGTCAGATATGGCTTGTGGGAGTTTAGGAACTCCTTTCCCAGCCAACTATCTGGGGGCATGCGACAGCGGGCCGCCCTGATCCGCACCCTGGCGGTGGCCCCGGAAATCCTCCTCCTGGACGAGCCCTTCTCGGCCCTGGATTACCAGACGAGGCTGGTGGTCACCGATGAAGTGAAGCGGATAATTACCGGCGAAGGGAAGACGGCCGTCCTGGTGACCCACGACATCGCCGAAGCCATCAGCATGGCAGACAAGGTGGTGGTTCTCACCAGCAGACCGGGAAGGGTAAAGGACATCCACGAAATCCAGCTGACCTGTGCCGAACACACGCCCATTAAGTGCCGGGAGGCGCCAGAGTTTAGGAGTTACTTTAATACCATCTGGAGGGAGCTGGACATCCATGTCTAATAAGAATAACCAGGGGATGTCCCCGGAGCACATTAGCTATCTGAAGTCGGTGCGCAGTAAGAAAATCAATATTGTGTTGGCCCAAGTCTTGCTCCTCATTGCCCTCCTTGGCCTGTGGGAGTTGGCAGCCCACCTGCGCTGGATAAACCCCTTTATTACCAGCCAGCCTTCGGGGATTGTCACCACCATTGTCAATCTCTATAAGGCAGGGAACCTGTTCCGGCACATGGGCGTCACGGTGTATGAGACCGTTGTCGGCTTTACCCTGGGCACAATCCTGGGCACGCTAATCGCCGTAATCCTCTGGTGGTGGGATGCCCTGGCCAAGGTGCTGGATCCGTACCTGGTTGTACTGAACAGCCTACCCAAGGTCAGCCTGGGCCCCATCATCATTGTCTGGATTGGCAGCGGCATGACAGCCATCATCGTCATGGCCCTTCTGGTTTCCATCGTAGTGACGATACTGGGGGTTTACTCCGGCTTTGCCCAGGTGGATCCCGACCGCATTAAGCTGCTCAAGACCTTTGGCGCCAGCAAGTGGCAGATTCTACAAAAGGCCATCCTGCCCGGCAGCGTGCCCACCATCATCTCTGCCCTCAAGATCAATGTCGGCTTGTCCTGGGTGGGGGTGATTGTGGGCGAGTTCCTGGTCTCCAAGGCCGGTCTGGGGTACTTGGCTGTCTACGGTGGCCAGGTCTTTCGCCTCAACCTGGTCATGACCAGCGTCATCATCCTGTCAGCAGCGGCGGCCATCATGTACCAGGCCGTCGTCCTGCTGGAGAAGTTGTTTACCAGGTGGCAACAATAAAAATCCCGGGACCCCGAAGGGTCCCGGGATTTTATTCTACATACCATCCCTGCAGACTTTTCAGTTCGTGACTGGATTTTAAATAGCTAAAGCTGTAAAAAGTGCCGCCCTTTTGTTCCTTACTGACTCGTATCGCCCAAGGCTTAAATATCCATGGCAACTTATCGACAAGTTAACCCCACTACATGTAGTATCGTGCTTTCATTAATGACACCACATTTTGTGTCAACTGCATCGCTTACCTCAAATAATGGACCTACTGGCAAGTTACCAGCAAGTTACCAGCAAGTTAGATCACGCCCAGATGGGGATATATTTCATATACCTTGGTGCGGTTGTAGGGTCGAGCGGTTTGATGAATTTGCGCTCGACTGCTTCCTTTATGAGACGCGAGATGCTTCCAGCTGACGAATCCTCTAAACCAAAGCGCTTTCTTAATGAACTGTTCGTAAGCTGTTCTCCCTGAACCTGTTTAATGCATGCATGAAGATAACAAGCCCAAACCTTATCTTCTGCAGAAATACTTGAATACGGTACTTCTGAAAACAATATTACTCTTGTGCTATCTTCATACAGCTCTATTTTCGGGGCAGGGAGCTGGAATAGTTCACAGGTAAGAACAATTTTGTCCCATCCTGTACCGAGCTCCTCACATATTCTGAGGTGCCTCATCAGGGCCGCCAGCTTTTCATTTCTAGACTTCGGTGGATTATCAATAATACGCTTAACGTCTACAAGGGGTGTCCCTGAATTTGTAATCTCTATACGGTTGTCAAAAATCTCTATAACTGGTCCAGTACCAGTGATGGAAAAATCTTGATGGATTAGTGCATTAGCCACGGCTTCTCTAATTGCCAACATTGGGTATGCGGACTTCTTTTCACGTAACCCACCAGTGATGAGTTCTTGCGTTGGGATTAGAGCCTCGATGTATTTGATGAGGCCCTTAAAGCCAATTACATAGCCCATACTGCCGACTTCCTCTTTAAGCATATTGAGGCGGTTGTTATCACTGTACTGCACCACACGGACGGCCTTCCTAGATATTTTGGAAAAATCTGTAAGCCGTTTTGCTAAGAGAATTGCTCCAAGGTTTGTGATAGCATACAGTCCATTATCTTGCTTAACTAAAACTTCTTCTTCTAACATATAATGGCTAACACCAGCCATATCCGAGGGTTGAGGGACTTCTTTTATGTCGAAGTAAGCAGAGTGGTCAATTAACTGCATCGCATCCTTTAGTTCCAGATCTTGCTTAGCGTATTGCTCCTCAAACTTCGAATTTCGTATTCGATCCCATAACTGAGCTTGCATTGTAGGATATTCATTCAATTGTTTTGTGTAACTCCCCACTCTAATATAGTCAACCTTCTCAAACATCACTGTTTGATTAGTTGCTTTATATATTATGAGCAGGCCTACATTCTTATCATTCATAGAAACTAATTTAAAATCAAAATCTGCATTCGGAGATAGCAAGGACCGCAACCAACTTTCAAGTTCCTCATTGCCTTTTTTCAAGGTCTGTAAGGTATAATCTGTCCCAACAATATCATGCGTTGTATCTTCTATTCCCCAAAGCATGAAAGCGCAGTTCCTTTCATGCAAGGCCGCGCTATTGGCGAGGGCACTTATATCCCGGCCAATCATTTTAGGATTATAATTATTGTGCTTGAACTCTACCCATGGTGTTTCAATAGGAAGCTTCCTTAGCTCATTTATCAGCCTATCAAGATTTTCCATTACCTCACCTCGTAGAAATACATTGAGGGGGTACCCCTAACATCTTAGTATTCGCTGCTTCAATCTAAAAATGCTTCATGAAAAGTTACAGAATCCCCCCTGTAATGAAAGTATACCGCCCAGGCCTCATTTTGTCTAACAATTAGCGATTTCACCCCTGCCTCGGGCAGGGGTGAAATGTTATTCTACTGCAGCCTAATTGGCCAGGTCGTGGGGCAAGCTACGGCCGCTGTAGGGGCCTTTTGGTTGGTAGATTATCCCTGCTCTTCCTTGATTATCGCGGCGATATCTTGGGCCAGTTTTTCAAGTTTAGCCTGTTCCGGTCCCTCTAGCATCACCCGAATCAGGGGTTCGGTGCCCGAGGGCCGCACCAACACCCGGCCCTGGCCCTTAAGACTCTCTTCGGCCTGGGAAATTGCCTGGGTAATCTTTATATTTTCCTGCCAACCGTCCTTGATGGCTACCCGCACATTGTACAGGACCTGGGGCAGGTATTCCATGACGGTGGCTAACTCTGCCAGGCTGCGACCGCTACTGACCATTACCTGCATAAGCTGCAGGGCGCTGAGAATGCCGTCACCGGTGGTGGCGTAGTCCCGAAATATAATATGTCCAGATTGTTCGCCGCCCAGGTTGTAGTCATTGTTAAGCATTTCTTCCAGGACATGGCGATCACCCACCTGGGTGGCCACGGTATTTATGCCCAGAGCCTTGGCTGCCAGCAGTAGGCCCAGGTTGCTCATCACCGTCACCACCAGGGTATTTTGCCTGAGTCGGCCCTGTTCTTTAAGATGCTTGGCACAGATCAACATGATTTTGTCGCCGTCTACTAATTTGCCCTGGGCATCGACGGCGATGAGGCGATCGGCATCCCCGTCCAGGGCGAGACCGAGATCGTACTTACCTTGAGCCACTGCCGTAGCCACAGTGCCGGGATGGGTAGAACCGCAGCACCAGTTAATATTAATGCCATCGGGGTCGGCGTGGATTACGTCCACCACGGCCCCGGCCCGCTCCAACACCTGACGAGCAATGGTAGC
>DAIOXA010000057.1:0-8547 GCA_036758185.1 Bacillota bacterium | reverse complement strand
CGCCGCTCGTCGATGCATCGCTCCCCGACGGCTCCCGTATCCAGCTGACATTCTCGATGGCGACATGGTCTTGGTCCGCCAGCAGAACTCTGCCGAAAACGGCGAGATTATCGTCGCCATGCTGGGAGACGAGGCCACAGTCAAGCGGTTTTATCGACTCAATGATAAAGTCAAGCTTCAGGCCGAAAATCCCAACTATGAACCGATTTACTCCCGGGAAGTGGTAATCCTTGGCAAGGTAACGGCAGTATTCCGGATGATGTAATTACATTCTCTTTAGGTTCCGGGCAAAGCGTCTTCTTAATGCCTCCTTGACCAGCATATTTTTGTTTTCGCTTATTAACGAGACTTTTCCTCTACGCCAGTCGTAGTAGATACTGGTAACATCCCCTGCATCCTTTACATTTTCCAGCATGTATTCCACGAGTTGCCGACCGGTAGCATGATTAACAAATTCTGGTGTCATATTTCTTTCTTCGGCAACTTGGCTGCGCAGGGCATAATCATATTGCTCTACTTCTATGCGGCACTTGTCCCCCTCAAGACCTACTAAGTTATAAATCATGTACCTGGTTCGATAGGGATTGTTGGGTTCAATGCGAAAACGGCGCTTTTTTTGGAATATGATTGTAGCCATATTAGCCTCCTGCAGTCTTTTTACTATATATATTGATGGGCAAGCAATCTCTTGCATGTTTTAGTAAATTTCACCAGCACAAAAAAAGACCAGTCAGTTAAGCATACAAGCTTATGGCTGGTCTTTCTTTTATGAGGCGAATATCGGTGAACTAAGCTATTCGGCCATCCTTCATCCGGTACTCCCTCTGACATTGACTCGCTAATTCGACATCATGGGTTACCAATATAATAGATCGCCCATCCCTAACTAAATCCATAAGAAGAGTTACCACCTCATGTCCAGTATCAGTATCTAGAGAACCGGTTGGTTCATCGGCCAAGATCACCTGAGGATTATTTACCAATGCTCTGGCTATTGCCACCCTTTGACGCTGTCCACCCGAAAGGGTTTTAACTTTGTGTCTGAACTTTTCAGGGATGCCAACCCAGGACAATGCATCGGTAATTCTGGTTTTACGCTCTCTTCTAGTGATACTTGGCCCGTATAGCAAAGGTAACTCTACGTTTTGGGAAACTGTGTAATCCTCCATCAGTGCAAAATCCTGTACTATATACCCAAAAAAGTGATTGCGGTATTCAGCACGCTTTGAAGATGAAAAGGATTTGACATCAGTATCATGTAAATATATTTCACCGCTAGAGCAATGGAGCATAAGCCCGATCATATTAAGCAGAGTGGTTTTGCCACAGCCAGAAGGACCGGTAATGGCAATACTCTCACCCTGATACAATTCTATGGAAGCATCTCTGACTGCTTGTGTTCTACTTACTCCGTGAACAAAGTCTTTTTGTAAGGACACCGTCCTTATCAACTTGTGCATTAACCGTCACTCCTCAGATAAAAAATGAATTCCTTTTTTGAAAGCTTTCTGATCGGTACCAAGGCGATGAAGAATGCAGAAACCGCCAAGAGTAAAAGCAAAACAGGCATAGGAAGTGGCGAGATCGGCCGAACAATTGTAAGCATGTGCGCGGTCCAAAAAATGGGGAAGCTAATCTGCAACACAATGTATATGATTGTTCTAGTGTATAAATGATGCATCTTTGCCCCATTCAGTAAGTGAATTGCATACTCTCGTAAATTGCTGTCAATCAGCTGCAAAATACTAGTGATAATACCAAGCAACACAAAGGCCAGAGTGGCGAGGAAAAAGGTCGTAAATATTAAGCCATCACGAAGGAGTGTCTTCGACCTCTGAGTAGCATACGAGTTCAAATCAGTAGGGTGTAAAATTAAACCAGTTGTTTCTCTCACAGCGGTGATATACTCGACTATGTCTTGTGGATTCAGATTGATTAGGCAGAAATTCCCTAGTAGCTCTGGCGCGTACTGTTCATCATAGAATCGTTCAAAGTCGTCGGTAAGGATAAGGATTGTGTTATCTAATCCATTTGAACTGCCGCCACTTACGTAAGACGCACCAGAAGGTAGACATCCACTGATATTCAATTCTCCTTTGTCTGGGCCCAGGCTTAATACATCTCCTGGTTCTAGGGATGTGAGTTCGCTACCAACTAAAACAGTTGTGCGAGTATCGACATCAAAGCCAAACACATCTGCGAATGCCCCCAACCCTATTACAAGTTGGGTATCGGGATGCTCGGGTAATCTTGCAGTGGTGATAGTCGAATAACTGTCTTTTTCGGCAAGGAAGGTCAATAGGGTAAAAGCATCTCTAAATCTGAAACGTGTCGGGATATTACGATGAAAGAAGGTAATATTGTAATCAGAGATTTGACTAGTATGCTGTCGGTAAGGCGCAACATAAATCACCTGTTCTACCATAACGGAGAAAAATAACAGTGAAATCATCAGTTGGCCGACGAATAGAATAAAGATTATCGGCTTCTTCCAGATATCCCTTACCGCGTTTATAAATTGAATCATACGATCACTGCCCTTCCCTTTCGTAAATTTTGAGCAAGGAATGCAAGGGCAAAAATAAAGGAATTAAGTACTGAGGTGACTATACCCACACCAAGCATATGCAGTGGAGAAACAATAATGCCGCCGACTTCTAATAACATGATGCTTGCAAGTACCCCTAATAAAGAACCTATGAATTGCAGAGGGAGTGTTTTACAGGCCAGCTTTACATAGATCTTCATTCTGGTTGCCCCAACCATGAAATGAATATTAAATATCCGTTTTAACCGAGAAATCAAGACAAAGTATAGCATAAAGCAGTTGTAAAAGATGAAGAGCATGCCTGCCGCCATAAAAAGAATGAACCTATCACTAATTAAGACTTGTGTCAACCTAGTAAATAGATTTTGTCCAATGTCTACCGAATGGACTCTGTGGGCGACATTATAATCATTGTTGCGAAAGATGTCCGTTAGCATGTTAATGACGTTTTCATTGAAGTTCCAAATGTAGTAAGATCCTTGCAGGTCGCTTGTATTGAAGAAATTAAAGATATATTCGTTCCTGCTATTATAAAGAGGATGATCAGCACTATACAATCCTTTGATTGATACTGGCCGTCCATTGATATAGGATTTGTTATCTCGCAAAATATAGTGAACAGAGGATTCTGTTTTGACAAGAGCTATGGGCACTGAGACCAACTCAAAATCGGAAGTGTTAAAGTAAGTACCCGCAATTAGCTTATTGCCTCCAAAAAGGCCGACGGGATCATACAGTCCGGCCCCAGGTAATACCCCCTCGTAAAGGAAAGTGGTGGAGGAGCCAAGTAAAACATCACTCATTTCCTCTAGCATAACTGAGATTTCCACCTCTGAGACACCACTATGTTTGTATACATTGAATATGGCGCAGTCCTCATTGATTCCGTATGGTGTATGAATATCAGCCCTAGAATATATAAAGGCCCAAAACAGCGTAGCAGAGTATGCTGCAAACGCACAAATAAATAATACATGTCTTGCTTTTATTCCCATGAAGAGACTCCTTTGCTACTATATTAATGAGCCACCTGTGAGTATCGGCGAACCGTTAATTCAGCTTCCTAGCTAGATATAAACCATTAAGTGGTAGTTATTCTCCTAAGTGTCCCCCTGCCCAGTCGGGCCATTCAGCACCGACTGGAACCCACATAAAGTTATAGCTCCATGTTACCGGAGGCGCATCCCACTCCGGACTGTCATAATAACGCATGCTTGCCGTCAAGATTTTTGTATCCCCAGGACCGGTTCCTTTAGGTGTATATGCCCATTGCTCACCATCTCGGCCGTTGCGGTACACAAACCAGCCCTGAGCAGCGTGCTGTCCATTTTCAACGTATGAAGGCTGGCACTGAACATATCCGTCAAAGTAGAGGCCTGTCCAGTGCTCCGTGCTAGAACCCCAATTAGGACTGCTGGCAACGGCTGATCTTAAACCGAACAGAAGTATAACCGAAACAATGAGGGTAATACCTTTGATTACGGTCTTTTTGCCCCTTGTACTCAGTATCACTGTTATCCCCTGCTTTCTCAAGATTGTTTCACAGGTAGCTCCCTTAGATAATATCGCGAGATATGCAAACTTGTCAACTATTATTCACTAGATTACCACTTGAGTCGTTATTCCCCCCCATCCACACTAGTCATAATTAAGGCGAACTAATGCCCTTTCCCCAAATCTTGATTGCCATTATCCCGTTGTATCATTTCATTGCTATCAGTACTGCCATTCCAACTGGTATACAGCTGGGCCACCACCTGCTCAATGGGTGCTTTGCTGATCTCCACATCCACCACACCCTCTACTTCAGCTATTTGGCCCAGTACTGCCCTGACGGATAATGAACTTGTGTCGAACTCATACTCATAGATATTCTTTTCGGCAGACAGCAGAATGCCCCCCTCGATGTTGGGTATATCTGAGCCTACTAGTGTCAGGCGGATGCGACACTTGCTTCCAGCAACGGCTCTCAGGGCCTCAAAATCCCCATCAAAGGCCAGCTGTCCCTTGGAAAGCAGGACTATCCTCTGGGCCATTTCCTCCAGGTCATCCATGTCATGGCTGGTGACGACAACGGTGGTCCCCTCCTCCCTATTTATTAGCTTGAGGAAGTCTATCATCTGTCGCTTGGCCAGAACATCCAGGCCTAGGGTAGGTTCATCCAGAAATATCAGCTCTGGATTGTGCAGCAGCATTAGGGCCAGGTCTGCCCGCATGCGCTGCCCCAAACTGAGTTCCCGGGCATAGGTCTTGAGCAAGTCGCCCATATTCAATAGCCCGGTGACCAAGGACAACCGGGCCTTGTATTCCTGGTCCGGAATCCCCCATACCACTCTTTTCCAGTCCAAGCTGGCTGCTACTGGATGGTCCCACCAGAGTTCGGTGCGTTGGCCAAAGACGACGCCGATCCGCTTCATCAGCGCTACCCTGGACTGAGCAGGGCAAAGGCCCAACACCCTTACCTCTCCCCGGGTGGGTTGCATTATTCCCGACAAGATCTTAATGGTGGTGCTCTTACCGGCGCCATTGGCCCCAGCATAGGCCACGAAATCTCCTGCTCTGATCTCCAGGGTTACGTCCTTTAGAGCCTGGACCACCTTCTTTTCGGGATGGACTAGGTTCTTGACAATATCTTTAAACTGACCGGTCCGCTGCCACTGAACAAACTCCTTGGTAACACCCCTAAGGCTAACGGCGATGTCCCCGGTCATGGTATCTAATTGAACCCCTCTTTGCATAGTATTTCAATCCCTTCCTAAACATTTTGGTAGCTGTTATAGCCAGTACAATGGTCACGACAATGAGCAAGGCTTGATGAAAGCCCATAGGGGTCTGCCCCAGCAGCACGTTGGCAGGAAACCATGCCGTCAGGCCTATGGGGAGTACTGTGCTCAGCAATGTCTTGGCGGTCATGCTGAGGCCCCCGATGGGTATGGTCTTGAGGCTGCCAAAGAAGTCTACAGATACGGTGGCTATCTCCTCCCCCGCCACCGGTGCGTAAAAAGCAACACAGCTGGTGGTATAGGAGAAACTGATAATCACGGCAACAGACATCAGTACACTGGCGGCCATACCCAGCACCCAGAGTATGCCGGTAGACAGCCCAATCTGGGAGATGGCATATGCGGTAATGCCAATACCGCATACCAGGCCACTATTGCCTGACACCGGAATGAACCCTTCGGTCAGAAACTGCATCCAAAGGGGAACAGGCTGAATCAGGCGATGATCTAGCTGTCCGCGGCCAATGAGGCGACTGACCCAGGCGACGTTATTCATGCTGAAGAACATTTGAATTACACCATCGACCAAGGTGGCATAGCCCAGCATAAATAGAATCTGATTACGGTCCATGCCTCCTATATTGCCAAATCTCTCTGCCAGCAGGAAGATGGCACTGATGGCTGCCAAGGTGGAAACTGTATCGGCCACAATGTTCAGGACACAGTACTTGGTATCTCGGAGAAACCACAGCAAGTCCAGCTTGGCATGGATCCCCCATAGCCTAAACAACTGTGCAATGCTAGCCCCCATAGGACACCATCCTCTCTTGACTACTCTTAAAGGCCTTAAGTGCTAACGGCCATAATATTAAGTTCCAGAACAACTGTAAGCCTAACAGGCTCAGTGTATTATCTGTGCCGACAATGATCAGCAAAGGGGCGCTGGTCACTGAGCCAAAGGGCAGCAAGGTTAACAATTTTTCCAGCCCCCAAGGCATCAGGGCAAAGGGAATTAAGGCCCCAGAAAGGAGCGTAACTATGGCCTGGCGAATTACATAGGCGGTATAGTTGGCGTTTTTTAGGTGGATGACCATGGCGCCAAAGAGAAAATCCATGGCGAAACCCAGGGAAATGGATAGGCCTAAGCTGGTTAAGAAAAGCGGACCGTTGTGGAAAAGAGAAACAAGGTCCATCCCCATCACGGCCGAGACCAGGAGCATTGGTAACGAATACAGCAGCAATCCTGGGATCCAGGTCCCCGCCGTCTCTGCCATGAGTTGACGCAGCACTGGCGTCGGCCGCAGGTACCTGGATATCAGGGAGCCGTCCCAAAAGGAATCAATGATTGGTGTGACGATATTCAGCTGTTCTCGGAAGACTGAGGAGAACATGGTGTAGAGGAGTAGTTGCTGGACACTGAATCCTCCCAGATCCGCCCCCTGCTCCGCCAAAGAACGCCATAACAACAGCATTACAATGAGCCGGACCCAGCGCAAAATGTAGCCGCTTAAGATGTATAGCACTCCTCCATCAAAGGCTCGGGTAGCAGAAAGTTGTGCTGTAACAACGTAATTTTTCATTTCTTTCCCTCCATATAAAAAACCCACAGTTTCCCGTGGGTAGGCAGTAAAATACTTCTACCAAAATACAAACCACGGGTACACCCGTGGCCAGATACGCTAAAAAAGAGTGCGTTTTGGGACCATGGGTGTTAAAAAAGGATAGACTACTCCCTTGGTTTGTAGGGCAATTGCTGATTTTTTCATCACGATGATAAAGAAGCGCTGGTTCAGCCCTTGATGCAACATGCATGGTCCCTCCTCTCTACTCTTCAAAGGTAATTATAATTCATAGTCCCAAGAAAAGGCAATAAGGTTAGGAAATTATAATATAGGATTACCCATAATATTTCGGCCTAATTTCACAGCTTCTACAACCAGGACAATAGAGATAGTAGCTAGGGTGTGTACCGGGAAGATTCTGTAGTACTTAGGACAATATGTTGTAGAAGATGACAACAGTGTATACCACCAGGGTAGCCAGCTTAAAGACGGTGGCTGAGGCATAGCCAAAGAGGGCACCCAGGGCGATATGGGCCGATTGCTTTAATTCCTTGCCGGTAATCAACTCGCCCACCAGGGCCCCCAAGAAGCAGCCAAAGAGCATTCCGGGAAACTGGCCTATGGCCAAGCCAGTTATGAGGCCGACAATGGAACCGATGATACCCAGCAGGCTCCCTCCTCTCTTCTTTACCCCCAGGGCAGTGGCCAGGTCGTCGATCACTATGGTCAGCACCGCCAGTATCGTCAGCCATACCATGGTGGTCCCCGAAAGTTCCAAGTACCCCAGCAGCCAGTAATCCACCGCCAACAGGACCCAAAGAACAGGTATTCCCGGTAAGCCCGGTATAATGATTCCTACCAGTGCAAATATTATCCCTGCTAACGCCACCAGCGACAGGATTAATTCCTCCATGGCTGTCCCCTCCTCCCTCTTCTTATTTCAGCAGTGCGGCAAAGGCCTGGCAAATGGCCAGCTTGCCGTGTTCTGTCCCCAGGCCCCCCTGGAGATAGACTGTATAGGGCGGCAGCACAGGTCCGTCGGCGCTGAGTTCTAGGCTAGCACCCTGGACAAAGGTCCCTGCAGCCATGATTACCGGGACGCTGTACCCCGGAACCTCACCGGGGATGGGCAGGGCATAGCTATCCACCGGCGAATTTGCCTGGATGGCCTGGCAGAACTTGTTCATGGATTCTTCAGAACCCAGCTTTATGGCCTGGACCAGGTCAAATCTCGGTTCGTCCCAGCGGGGTAAGGCCTCAAAGCCCAAGGCTTCTGCCAGGGCAGCGGCAAAGCGGGCGTTGTCCACTGCCTGTCCCACAAAATGCGGGGCCAGAAACAGGCCCTGGTACATCCCGCGCAGGTAATGGCCGGTAGCCCCGATCTCCCCTAGCAATCCAGGTGCCAACAGACGATTAGCGGCGTTCTCTACCAGTTCCTCATTGCCCACCAGGTAGCCTCCCGTCTCGGCCAAGCCACCGCCGGGATTCTTGATGAGGGAACCCACCGTCAGGTCAGCTCCTGCATGCCCCGGCTCTTCTGCCTCGACAAACTCGCCATAGCAATTATCCACGACGACAGCTGGCGGGTGTGCCTTGGTTTTCTGCAGATGGGCAACCAACTCTCTTATCTGGGCACAGCTGACGGAAGCGCGTAGTGAGTAGCCTCGGCTCTTCTGGACATAGACAATTTTGACCTTATCGGTGAGGGCCCTGT
>DAIOXA010000056.1:1856-8561 GCA_036758185.1 Bacillota bacterium | reverse complement strand
CCCAGGTTACCGATGTCATCGGCGCTGACCAAAATGAGGTGTTGCGCTTGGCCGCCAGTGTCGAACAGGGTTCTGAGCACCCCCTGGGCCGGGCCATGGTGCTCTGGGCCCAGGAAAAGGGCCTGGAGCTGGCGAAACCCGAGAATTTTAACTCCATCACCGGCAAGGGTGTCGGTGCGGAGGTTGAGGGGCAATTGGTTCTGGTGGGCAGTCGCCGCCTGATGGAGGAAAGCGGCATTGATGTTGGCGATATGGAGACGGAAATGAGTCGGCTGGAGGGGGAAGGCAAGACCGCCATGTTGGTGGGCAGCCAGGGCAAGATCCTGGGGGTAGTGGCTGTGGCTGACACCATCAAGGAGGACTCTGTTGCCGCCATTGAGGCCTTAAGAGAATTGGGACTAAAGACTGCCATGATTACTGGCGATAACCGGCGCACAGCCCAGGCCATTGCTGCCAAGGTGGGCATCACTAAAGTCTTGGCGGAGGTGCTGCCCGATAGCAAGGTGGATGAAGTCAAACGCCTCCAGGAGCAAGGCTTGAGGGTGGCCATGGTGGGGGATGGCATCAACGATGCCCCGGCCCTGACCCAGGCTGATGTGGGTATAGCCATCGGTACAGGGACGGATATTGCCATTGAAGCTGCCGATATCACCTTGGTCAGCGGCAACCTCAACTCGGTGGTCAGCGCCGAGAAATTGTCCCGGGCCACCTTCCGCAAGATCCGTCAGAACCTGTTCTGGGCCTTTGCCTATAACACTGTGGCCATTCCCCTGGCAATCCTGGGCCTGCTACATCCCATCATTGCCGAAATCGCCATGGCCACAAGTTCCATCACCGTGGTGGGCAATGCCAATTTGTTGCGGAGGGCAAAAATATAAAGAACAGTAAAGCAGACAGCTGATGATTTTCTATCTGGCTTTTCTAATACAACATATTCCACTGACCCTGTGGTAATAACTTTACCCAGATTACTGCTGCAGAGGCCAAGAACATGATGGAGCAGCAGTAGTAATTCTGTAGAGTATGAAGTCTGCGCCCAAGGGCAGCTTGGAGCGGGAGGCAGCAATGGCCCGTTACTTCCACAGTCTGGGGCTATCTGCCCAGGTGCTTGCCTACATATCTGAGGAGTGGGACTGGCTACTGACAGAGAGGGTACCTGGGGACGACTGCGTAACGGCAAAATATCTTGAGCAACCAGAGCGACTGTGTGATGTGCTGGCAGAGCAGCTGGCCCATCTACACCAGACAAGCTCTGTTGGCTGTCCTGTACATAACCACACCCAAGGATACCTTAGGACAGCGGCGCAAAACTATGCTCAAGGGGCTTATGACAAGGATTCGTTCCCGGATAATTGGGGGTATGCCAGCCCCGAGGAAGCGTGGCGAGAGGTCGAGTCTGGTGGGCATCTACTGCAAAACGATACCCTCATCCACGGTGACTATTGCCTGCCCATCTGGACGACTGGAAGTTCAGCGGCTACATCGACCTGGGTAACGGCGGTGTCGGTGACCGCAACGTCGATATCTTTTGGGCGACATGGTCGCTGGCCTTCAACCTGAGAACAGATAAATTCCGGCAACGCTTCCTCGATGCCTATGGCCGTAACAACGTCGACGAAGACCGCCTGCGGGTTGTGGCCGCCGTCGAGGTCTTCGGTTAGACGGCGGAGAGGAAAAGTAGGATATAAGCAAACCGGACTATCCGGTAATGGGATCGGGAAACCGGCCCTATAACTTTGTACGTAGTTCCCGCAACTCAGCGGTCAGCTGAGAATTCCGGATTAGTCTTGCCTTCATGTCTCCTGCTTATTCAGGGGCAGAAAACAAAACAGTGATATTGATATGCGCATAAAACAGGCGTATAATAAGAAGGGGGAGGGGAAGGATAGTGACAGTCCGAGAAATTCTTAAGATGCTGTATAAGGATGGTTGGTACGAAGTGCCAGGCAGGACCAGAGGTTCTCACATTCAATTAAAGCATCCGACCAAAGCCGGTAAAGTCACTGTACCGAGCCACAAGGGTGATATCCCCCTAGCAACACTGCGTAGCATACAGAAGCAGGCAGGGCTAATATGAAGCTCCGCCTGCAAAAGGAAAGGAGTCTTGTACTATGCGCAAGTTGACATATTTGGCGGTTTTTGAGCCTAGTAAGAGCGGATACGGCGTATACTTTCCGGATCTTCCTGGCTGCATTAGTTTTGGGGAGACCTTTGTGGAGGCTCAGAGAGAGGCAGCCAATGCGCTGGGGTTGCACATTTACGGGATGGAAAAAGACGGAGAGGCGCTTCCTAAGCCTTCAGAGACGCCGGAAATAGACCCGGAAACCGCGCCTAACCACCTAGTATCTCCGGTAACCGTTTTCCCTGACCTGGTAAAAAATGAACTGGATAACAAGAGGGTAAAGACTAATGTTACCCTCCCGGCCTGGCTAAAGACGGCCGCTGAACAAAAAGGCGTTAATTATTCCAGAGTGCTGGAGACTGCGCTACTTGATTATCTCGACCTTCAGGGCACCAAGTCGGGGCAAAGTAAATAAAGCAACGGCGTGTCGGTGACCGACACGTCGATATCTTTTGGGCGACATGGGTCCCTGGCCTTCAACCTAAAACGGACAAATTCCGGCAGCGCTTCCTTGATGCCTATGGCTGTAGCAATGTCGACGAAGAGCGATTGCGGGTTGTGGCCGCTGTCGAAGTGCTCGGTTAACTCAGCTATTCATCCCTTGCCCACCTTTTCAATTTCGGGAAGTGCTCCAGCATTGCCCTCCGTGCAGCTTCATCACTGCCATAGTGTTCGCGGCTAAAGGGAATGCAGGATTCTATCTTCTCTTCCATCGTTTCGTCCTTGGTGAATGCACCGGTGTTATAACAATGACGGCAGTAATCTTTACTTCTGCAACCATCGGTTTCTAGACCAAAATCCTCTGGGTTGGTCATGGGCATACTGCAGGACTGGCATAATGGTATAATCGGCAGCCAAACCTCAATTACTGGATCGGCATTGCGAAAGCGCTCATCATAAACCAATACCGAATAATTCAACCCGTCCAGTTCGCGTTGTACATACCTTGCAGCGTGGTCGGATAACCACTTATCCATTGTCGCATTTTCGCTATCGTAACCGTTGCTGACATGAACCTCAAATACAGCATAATTGGAAGCGGGCAGTACAAGCGGGGTCAAAGCCGCCTCCCCACCATACTCATCCGACAGAATCCCGACAAACAAATCATCCCGAGAAGCGGCATTTGTCCCGTCATAAAGCCTGACTTCGTATCCTTTTGTGTACATGCTTGCAAAGGGATTTACACCAAAGCTACTCTCGAAGTCATCGTAAACTTTAGCGGTTTCCCCACCGCTTCCATACGTACCCACCAACTTAATTGAATCGACTTTAATAATACCGGGATATGAAGAAAGGAGCGTCTTGGCGTAGTAATGTCTAAACTCTGGATTACTCAGTTCATACGGTACGAAGCCGTTTTCTTTGAGCGCGGCAACACGTTCTGTAGCTTCAGGGATGGCCTTGACAAGCATAAATTCTGCGCTAAACAAGGTGAAGAACTCGTCGTTTGCCAATTGCAATATCTCAGATAGATGGGTGTTTGTTTCATACTGGGGCAAAATGTCAATCCGTAGACAACCGCCAGCCTTGCCGTCAATCATTGGCCAATGAGGATGGCAGAACATCTCAATTGTGCCAACGGCATTTCCGCTAATTTTATCTGTGATAGCCCAGCGTACAAAGACACCGCGATTATATTCGGCAATCCAAAACTGAATGCAATCCCTCATTTCTGCAAGCGTCGAAAATGAAAAGTCATTGGTACAGTTATCCGCATTGAAAAGCTTCTGGGCCTTGGGGTCAGAGTAGCACTTAAGTAAAGCCTCGGCATCGCTTTCTTGCACCAAGCGGAGCAAGTAATGTTCTGTCTCATATGTGGGGCAAGCTGTATAAGCATCCATCTTTTAACTCCCTTTCAAGGTTTTGATTTCAGTATACACAGCAATAGGTGACAACGGTTTGTCATATTATTAATATTTCTCCATAATTTTTTCCGATTTATCGCGGATGATCTCCTGGATATGTCCAGGTGCCAGTACCTCTATATGTTCGCCGTAGGAGAGAATTGTGGCATATACCCATTCATCCTCCGGCCATGTGACTCTGACTGTAAAGCTACCATCGGGATTGGGGGTAACTTCGCTTGCATCGAACTCATCATACACGCGATAGGCGCAGTGGGATGATACTTTCAGCAGTAAAGTTACATTGGGACGTAGTTCGTCTATCGGGGCGCTGACTTCAGATTTCTGCAAGCCCCGCATGGGGAATATCTCCTTGGTCACGGTTAAATTGCGGATGCGAGTGAGCTTGAAGGTTCGGGTAGCACCCCTTTGGAGGCAAAAGGCCTTGACATACCAAGCCTTGGATTTGAACCAAAGCTGAATTGGCTCGGCGAAGCGATGGCTTTTTTCGCCCCGGGAGTTATAGTAGTCGAACTCTATAATGAATCTCCCGAAAATGGCAGTTTTCAGCTGTTGAAATACATTGCCACTATGAAAGCTCCAGTCAGAATAATCCACCTCAATCCAGTTCACTGGCTTTGCACCAAAAAAATTACCGAGCTTATTTAGGACCAGATCCGTTTCGCTTGTCTTGACAGCTGACAAGCCCTGGAGAGCAGACAGAATCTCGCGTTGCTCATCTTCCCTTAACACAGACTTGTTCAGGACAAAATCGTCCAGCAGTCGAATCCCACCACCCTTGCCCTTCTCGGTATAAATGGGGATGCCTGCGAGGGAAAGTGTATCCACATCCCGATAAATGGTGCGTCTGGATACGTCGAAGCGCTCTGCCAATTCTGCCGCTGTTACCGACTTATGGTTTAGCAGGACGTAGATAATTTCAAATAACCTGTTTGCCTTCATGTATTTCACCACCTAACACGACTATTATACCACCTAATATGACATCGGGAAGTCATATTAGGTTTCTATATCCTGCCCTTGGTTCCGGGCAGACAAATCAGCGCAAAAAAGCCGCAGGCAGGGCAACCGATGGTCGCTCTGCCTGCAGACTTCTTATTGGGATTCTATCGGTTATAGCAGGCCCAAGAAGTAACTAGCTAGGTAAAAGTATATTAATAAGGCGACTATATCCAGAATGGTTGTAAGGATAGGCCCTGCTCCCGCAGCTTGGTCTAAGTGCAGTTTATTCATTGCCCAGGGGATAAAAAATCCTAAGGCTGCAGCCAGGGAAAGGGCAATCCATAGGGATAAGCCAATTACTAATCCCAGCATAAAGTCGCCCTGCCAGATGGTGGCAATCACCGCAGTGGCTACAGCGATGATGCCGCCAAGAAATAAGCCTCGCCCAGTTTCTTTTGACAAAGCAGTTTTAAATTCGTTTGGACGGATGTGGCCTAGCACTAATCCGCGATTAAAAATCGTGCTGGATTGGGTACCGACATTGCCGCTCATATCCATGATTAAGGGTAGAAAAAAGGCTAGTGCTAGGACCTTGTTAAGAGCGGACTCAAAACTGCTGACGATGAATCCTGCAGCTATATTTCCCACTAAAGTGATCAGCAGGTAGGGAAGGCGCGCGGTCAAAGCCTGGGAGACGGACCCGTGAACAAGGCGTTGGCTGAGGTTTTCCTCCCGCTTTTGCAGCGTTATGACCCCGCCCGTTTCCAAGAGATCCTCGGTGGCTTCATCCTGCAAGATGTCCAGGGCCCGGTCATATTCCAGGACTCCCACTAGGCGGTTTTCCGAGTCCACCACCGGCAGGCTGACCAGGTCAAACTTTTTTACAAGATTTACAGCTTCTTCCTGGTCGGTGTCGGCGGTGACGAAGACGACATCGTCGTCCATAATGTCCCCGATTTTTTCTTGGGGGTCAGCCAGCACCAAGTCCCGCAGGGTGACCTCTCCTTCCAGCACTCTATGCTGATCTGTGACCCAGATATCCAGGAGCACGTCTCGGTCGGGTTTTAAGGTGCGGATGCGCTCCAGGGCGTTGCCTACGGTATCGTCCCGGCGCAGGCGCAAATAGTGGGGGGACATGACCCTGCCCACAGTACCAGGCCTAAAGCCCATGAGAATGGCGGCGGAATCCCTGGCCTCTTGGGGGATGGACCTTAAGAGCTCTTTGGCCACCTTGGCGGGTAGTTCCTCCAACAGGCGAACTTGGTCCGAGGGGTCGATGCCGGAGAATAGCTCAGTTACCTCGGCGTCGGTGAAGGCCTCCAACAGCTCCCCCTGTTGGATTGGCTCCATTAGTTCAAAGATTTCCAGGGCGGTGTCCTTGTCCAGCAGTCGGAATAAGATTATTTGCTGGTTGGGAGAGAATTGCTCCAAGTGCTGGGACAGCTCCTGAAAGCTTAAGTCTTTATTTAGTAATTCCTTGAGCTGCGTCAGTCTGTGTTCTGAGAGTAGGGTGGTGATTCTTTCGGTCATGACAAAACCTCCTGTCAAAAATATCTTGTCCAAGTATGGATCTATTAGTTTTTCGTCGCTGACTGAAGATCATCACCCCCCGAAAAATTATTATATCCCCGACGAGGGGGATATAACACAATAAAAAATAACCCCCTTGGTCGAGCTTTGGCACTTGCATGCATAGAACCCCTAGGCTCAGCTGCCTTAGGCCGCACCTTAATCCGATGGAGCCTGCTCTACCCGTTGGCGTCTCTCGACATT
>DAIOXA010000056.1:1234-1846 GCA_036758185.1 Bacillota bacterium | reverse complement strand
GGGCAGCAGCCTGTCTCATGCAAGGAACCTCACCTAACGAAGTGCCTTAATAGTCATCGCCTAAAGATTAACAGATAGCCAGGATTCCGTCAACTTCCCGGACACAACCATGTCCCAGATTGCCCTCTTCACATCCAATGGATCGAAGTCGGGTCAAGTCCTTGCACTAAGTCACCGGGGGAGATATAATACAGATGACAAGTTCATATTGTCGGATTCAGGTGCCCCTTGGGGGGAGAATAGGGAACCGGGTGCAAGTCCCGGGCGGTCCCGCCACTGTAACCGGATACCCACAGCCACTGCGCTATTGCGTGGGAAGGCTGTGGGAGGAATACCGGAAGCCAGGAGACCTGCCTGTATCCAGAAGTACTGGACCTTCGTGGAGAAAGGGGGTACGTTTTTTGATTGCCACTGGCCGGGTTGCTCCGGTTGACCCCTGACCGATGAGGTCAGGGGTTTTCATATTTATCGCACATAATAGGGAGGAGATTGAAAATGAAGAAGAGAGCATTACTGTGTATGGTATTGGCCTTTGCCTTGGTGTTGGGGGGATGTTCCTGGTTTCAGGGGGAGCAACCGCTGGAGCCAGACCCCCCAGAAACCAGGAACATC
>DAIOXA010000056.1:0-1224 GCA_036758185.1 Bacillota bacterium | reverse complement strand
CCCCAGGTCCTGACAATGGGACTCAAGAGCCTGCTGGGTCAATAAGCTTGGTGGATGACTTTGGCCGGGAGGTAGAGTTGGAAGGGCCAGCCCAGAAAGTCATCTCCTTGGTTCCCGCCAGCACCGAAATAATGTTTGCGCTAGGGCTGGGGGAACGGGTGGTGGGGGCTTCGGAGTATTGTAATTATCCCGAGGCTGCCCTGGCAATCCCCCGGGTGGGCGGTTTTGACGGTCCCAATCTCGAGGCCATTGTCTCGCTAGAGCCGGACTTGGTGCTGGCTGCCAGTCTCCATCAGGAGGCGGTGGAGGCACTGGAGGGCTTGGGGATTCCTGTACTGGCTTTGGACCCCATGACCATTGAGGAAATCTACGCCAACATTGAACTGGTAGCCCTGGCCTTGGGCGAGGAGAAGTTGGGTGAGGACCTGGTTGGGAATATGAAGAGCCGCCTGGAGGCGGTGGCCCAGACGCTAGGGAATCTGCAGGAGGATGAGCGTCCATCGGTCTTCTACGAGAGCTGGTACCCGGGAATCTGGACCGCCGGCGAGGACACCTTTATCAATGAGATCATCGACTGGGCTGGGGGCAAGAACTTGGCTTGGGGGGTCTCGCGCTGGGCAGAAATGCAGGAAGAAGAAGTGCTGGCCCGCAACCCCGACGTCATCATCCACGGATATTTCGAGCCACTGCCGGTGGAACCTTTTGCCCAGAGGAACGGCTGGAACGTGGTGAATGCTGTCTGTCAGGAACAAATATTCTTTGTCGACCAAGACGCCCTCACCAGGACCGGTCCCCGGGTGGTGGATGCCGTGGAAGAATTGGCCCGGATTCTTCACCCCGAAAGGTTTAAGTAATGCCGAGGAAGGTTAGGGGCAGGGCCGGGATTTACCTGGCCCTGGGCCTGCTCCTGGTTTTGGTAATGTTAGTTTGTGTAGGCATCGGCTCAGTGGCCATACCCCTTTCTGCCCTCCCCAAGATACTAGTCTCGCCGCTGGTGAACGCCTTGGGAGATCTTTTCTCCATAGCGAATTGGCAGGAATTTGCCCAGGACGTGCCAGAAACCTGGAGGACAATCGTACTGCGCCTGCGCCTGCCCCGGGTGTTGGTGGCCATGATGGTAGGCTCCGCCCTCTCCCTAGCCGGGGGGACGATGCAGGGGTTGTTTAAAAATCCCCTGGCCGATCCCTATATCCTGGGGGTTTCTTCTGGGGCCGCTGTCGGTGC
>DAIOXA010000055.1:0-8561 GCA_036758185.1 Bacillota bacterium | reverse complement strand
GCCATCATCTTAGGGGGCGCAGGGGCAGTCAGCAACGACGTGGCCGACGCTTTGCGGGGAATGGGCCTGGAAGTAGAACGGATTGCCGGAAGTGACCGCTTTGACACGGCCGCCCGCATTGCCGCCCGGGTGGCCCCCAACGGCATCAGTACCGCGGTCATCGCCAGCGGGCGCAATTTCCCTGATGCTCTGGCTGCCGCTCCCTATGCCGCTGCCGCCGGCTATCCGGTGCTCCTGGTGGAGCCCGCATCTGTACCCACAGCAGTGGAGCATGCCCTCAAGGGTCTTGGCGTTAGCGAGACAATTGTGGTCGGGGGAACCGGAGTCATCGGTAGCAGCGTTCTGAATAAGCTGCCCCGGCCCCGGCGTATTAGCGGCGCCGACCGCTATGCCACCGCCGTGGCGCTGGCGCGGCATTTTTCGCCCCAGGGGGACAGGTGTTTTATTGCCACCGGCCGGGACTTCGCCGATGCCATTACCGGGGGAGTGCTGGCGGCCAGGGAGGGCACCGGCCTGCTCCTGGTGGGCAGTACAGTGCCCAGTACAGTAAGTAAGTACTTGCAGGAAAGAGAAGCGAAATCTGTCTGTATTCTCGGGGGCACCGGGGCGGTAAGCGCGACAATCGCCAATGCCCTCAAAAACATCCTTGCCCCTCCCGGGACTGCCGGGCTGGCAGGTTGGACTGTTCCCGGGGCCAGCGTCACCGTGGCGGGGCGGACGACAGTGGCCGCTGCCGACGGAAGCTACCTGGTTACCGGGCTCTCTGCCGGGAAGCATACAGCCGTGTTCAGCCGGGAGGGTTATGGTACCAAGACTTATGTTGTCAATATTGCCGCTGAACGCTGTTCAGTGCTGAACGCAGATTTAGTGGGGATGGACCCCGGGAAGATTTCTCTGCGGGGGGCTGTGGTGGATAAAGCCACTGACCTGCCCCTGGAGGAAGCAGAAGTGGCCGCGGAAATCCTGTCGGCATCAGGAGCATGGGTTTTAGCCACCAAGGTTAAGACCGACAGCAATGGCGTTTACTATTTCACTAATTCCGGCGGTGAAGATACCTTCAAATTTGGAAGCAAAGTGCGCCTGACTATCAGGAAGGATGCTGATGCCGACTTCCGCAACGGGTATCATTCTGTGGTTTTGAACCTTGAGTTAAAGAAGGATAGTGTAACCAATCTCGCCCCCGGCGCGGAAATGGTCCGGGTTAAGCCCATGAACCTATCCGGCCGGGCCACCGAGCCCGACGGCACTGCAGTGGGCGGCAAATCGGTTACTCTGTATTACGGAGACAGGTTTATTGCCGCAGATACCAATGCTCAGGGGGATTACTTGTTCCAGGACCTCACCTTGCCTACGGGAAAATACACTGTTCTCATGGATTATGCCGGCAACGAGCAGGCCATGTACTGCCGGGACATCAGCGTCAGCGAAGGCAGGGACCTGAGGCATGACATCAAACTGCAGCGGGGATACCAGGTCAGGGTAGAGACAAAAGCAGAAAAAGACGGAGAACTGTTCAGAGAAGGCGCCGTTTACAACGCCGCCCTCCTGCAGGGGGGGGCAGTCCTCGCTGCGGAATCGGCGGCAGTGATTGATAACGGGAAAATCCTTGCCTTTAGCTGGAGCCGGATTGCCCCGGGCAGCTACACCGTTCGTATCAGCGGCGATTATGTCCTTACCAAGACTTTCTCAATCCAGGTCTACAGCTCCGATTATTCCTCAGTCAACCAGCGGGTGAACAGGGCCGGGGCGATTAAGGGGACAGTAAAGAAAGATGGCGGGGCTCTGAATGGAGCCAAAGTTGAACTGGTCAATACCAGCGGCCAGACTGTGGCCGCGGTGATAACCGGCAGCGACGGCAGGTATTGTTTCGGGGGTCTGGCCGGCAGCAGCAAGTATACCTTGCGCGCTTCTGGAGCAGGCTACCGGACCGAGGTATCCGGGCAGTTAGTAGTTGCTGTCAATGAGGACCGGGTACATGATTTTGCCCTGCCCGTCATGCTTCCGACCGGGTCTGTCTCCGGCACCGTGCGCGCCGCCGGCACATTGATCCCCGCCGCCGGGGCGAAGATAGACTTCCGGGCGCTCAGCGTTCCCGGTTACTCCCAGGGCGCGAAAGTGAAAGATACTAATGTTTTAGCTAACGGAACCTATCTAGCTGATCTCAATCCCGGGGCTTATACCGTCGTCATCTCTGCCCCCGGCAAATATGAAACTCTTGAAGCAGTCCTGACAGTGGCCGCCGGTGACGTGGTTACTGACCGCAACTTCAGGCTCCAGCCCGGGGGCAACGCCAGACTGACTGTTACAGTGCGGGACAGCGCCAACCGGACAGTATCGCCGATTTCTCTCACGGATAAATGGGGGGACACGGTTACTGAGACCACAACCAACGGCACGGCGGTATTCGGGAACCTCTCTGCCGGGACCTACCTGCTTAAAGCTAAGGCCACAGGTCACGAAGAATTGGCGGAGACAATTGCAGTCCCCAAGGGGACTGCAATTTCCCGGAGTTTCACCCTGACAGCCAGCGCGAAAGTGCGGACAGTGGAATTCTGGGTGGTAGGTGAAAACAATACTTCCATCAAGGATGCCAGGATACTAGTTAGTACTGGCAACGAAAAGGTCGCAGAGGGTAAGACTGACAGCAGAGGAAAAATAGAATTTCGCCTTCCGGCCGGCGCCTACAGGGCCATGATTTACGCAAACGGATACTTGCTAGAAGAGGTAGAATTCCAAGTAGGCAACAAAAACATCATCGTCCCCATAATCCGTCTGGAAAAGTGGTAGAACCTAGGGCCCGTTGTTACGGGCCTTTTATTTTCCAGGAAATACCTCACCTGCCATGGCAGGAAAAATTAGCCTGCAGGGCGAAAGAAGTAGTACAGGCAAGTATCCTGAACTATGGTGGAGGAGGTGACCAATGAAGAAAATTATTGCAGTGTTAGCTGTCGTCGGACTGCTCCTGTCCTTTGCTCCAGGTGGGGTTCTTGCCTTGTCAGGAGGGGATGGTGCAGTCACCCGCATCAGCGGCGTCAACCGCTATGCTACAGCTGCGGCCATTAGTGCAGTTGACCGCTCCTACTCCGGCTATGTCGTGCTTGCCCGGGGTGACCACTATGCCGATGCCCTGGCGGGGGTTCCCTTGGCCGCCTTGTACGAGGCCCCAATTCTCCTGACCCCGGTCAACAGCCTGGCGCCGGAGACCAGGACCGAGATTGAGGCGCTTTCTGCCCATACCATCATCATCCTAGGCGGGACCGCCGCCGTGGGTGAAGCTGTCGAAGAGGAATTAGAGGATATGGGCCTTACCGTGGATCGGATTAAGGGGGCCAACCGCTATGCCACAGCGGCGGCCATTTCTGAGCGGGTTGCTCCCTATGGGTCTCATATTGCCGTCATAGCCAGCGGCATGGACTATCCCGATGCCCTGGCGGCGGCATCCTATGCTGGGTGTTTGAGCTATCCCATTCTTCTGGTGGAGAAGGGTAAGGTGCCTAAGGATACTGTTGCCGCCCTGGAGGATTTAGGCGTGATGGAGACGGTGTTGGTGGGTGGTTCTGCCGTGGTCTCCGATGCTGTTAAGGATAAGTTGCCCGGGGCTGTTCGGGTGTCAGGGGCAAACCGCTTCGCCACTTCGGTGGCCTTGGCAGAGCACTTTAATCCCAGTGTGGATAATGTCTTTGTGGCCAGCGGTCGGGGATTTGCCGATGCCATCACCGGAGCAGCCCTAGCAGCGCGGTTGAATAGCGGCCTGCTCCTGGTGGACAAGACGATGCCCGACGCTGTATCCCAGTACCTGGCTAGCAAGGAAGTGGGATTGGTCTACATCTTAGGTGGAACCGGCGCTGTCAGCGACGGGGTGCGGGAGACAATTGCCGAGATAGTTAGCCTTGCAGGCAAGAGCATTGAATTCCTGACTTCGACGGTGATGACCTCATCTCCTGGGGGCGGCGAGAGTTTGCGCTATCCCTATGCCGGGTTCGTCACCCAGGTGCTGGGGATCTCCGGCGATTATGTACAGATTCAGTATGGCCGCCGGACGGGCTGGGTGCCGAAAAGTACAGTGGCCCTCACCGAAAGACAGGCAGACTATATCCGCCTGGGCTGGCAGTTTACCCGGCGGACCAATATGGACTATATCCAGGACTCTCCGGATGTCAGCGGGTACAATGTCTACGCCCCTGTCATGTATGAGGTCAGCGGCAGTACGCTGCGGCGAATTCTCAATTTGGAAGAAAACATCCAGGTTGCCCGCGGTAATGGGTATAAGGTGTGGCTGACCATACAGCAGTTTGGGACAAGCCCCAACTTTAGCAATGCCTTAATCGGGGATATTATCAGTAGGTCGGTGGTACTGGATGTCGACGGAATTAACATAGACTTTGAGGGCTTGGGGGAAGCAAATCGCGATGGTCTGACGGACTTTATGCGGCGCCTGTATCCCAAGGCCAAGGACTTAGGATATACCGTGTCCATCGACGTCAACCGCCACTCCAACAACCGCTATGGTTTGACCCATGATCGCCGCGCCCTGGCCCCCTATTGTGACTATATCGCCCTGATGGCCTACGATCAGCACTGGAGCACCAGCCCCGTGGCTGGGTCCACGGCAACCATAGCCTGGGCCGACAGCGCAATTAAGTTATTGCTGAGTGAGGTCCCCGCCGAGAAGGTCCTGCTGGGAGTACCCTTCTATACCAGGAACTGGCGCTACGATCAGTCTGTTGTTGCCACCACTGACCTGGTCATGATGATGGAAGTCATGCGGGTGAGGACCGAGCCTACTACTGCAGGGGGCTCCAGCACGGTTATTCGCTTGGCCCAAATTGGCGAATCCTTTACCTGCCTGGGGGCAGTTGAAGGAGAGGTAATAGAAGATGAATCCAAGTGGTACACCATAGAAATAGACGGGACCATTGGCTATGTCTCGGGCTACTCGGGGTATACCAGCTTTATCCCCCAGGGGGAAGTGTATGGAGGCTCAGGCTTAAGCTCCTCTGCCATCCCCATGCAGGCGGCCATGGACATCTATGCCAGCCATGACAGTACTGCCAGGACCGCCCAGTATACCACCTTTAGCGGCAGCACCGTCAATATGCGCAATGTAGAATTGATCTATGATGAGGCCAGTGGCCAGAACATGGTCAGCTATGTCGACGAGCAGAACCGCCTCAATGAGATTTGGCTGGAGGATTATGATTCCCTGCGTAAGCGGCGGCAACTCATGGACCAATATGGCCTGGCAGGCCTGGCTGCTTGGAGCCTGGAATGGCTTGACGCCGACCAGCAGGCATGGAATATGATTAAGGACTGAGGGCCCGTTGGGTCCTCTTTTGATATAGATCTATAAACCGTATTAATAAGGACAATATATATTTGTGACAGAGAAGGAATTATTCGATATATATAGAAGTAAGCATTAGTAAAAGGAGTGATTAACAGTGGGAAGAAGTGCTGTTCAGGATTTCATCAGCAGCCTGAAAGACGTAACTTCTAGCGACGTACTATTAGTTATTCTTGGGGATTTGCCGCAAACAGACATACAACGAGATACAATCATATTCCAGCGTACAATATTTAAGCTAAGTGAAAAGTATCCTCTTCTAGCAAGATTTAAATTTAATGTCTCAGGAATTCATCCATATTCCGAGGAACTTGAAAGAGCATTTTACCGTTTAGAATGGGCGCAGGCTTTAGGCGCAGTAAATCCAAGCTATTCTAGCTATAGGCTTGATCAGAACCAGATAAGGGCATCCATGGAAAAATTTAGTGGGGAGCAGGTCAGCGAAATTTATAAAATTCGTCGTGAATTCAAAGAGTGCGTTGAAGAGTTATGCCCAAGCTAGAAGATAGAGTAAACTGTTATGTAGATAACACTTTGTCTGGATATGAGCCGCGCCCTTCAAAAGACCCTAAGATAATTCATGATTCAATCTTGGGGTCTAATGTCTTTCTTCCTCATGAGGTTATAGTTTTGGACATGCCTATTGTCCAAAGGCTGAGGAGAATATCGCAGGTTGATATGGTGCCACTTGTTTTTCCCTCAGGAAACCATAATCGCTTTGAGCATACATTAGGTGTAACCACCATCAGTGGACGCTTAGTTAATGCGCTTTATGAGCGTAAAGATTTTGCCCACTGGGCTGAGAAGAAGGGAATTTCAAGGATATATGCCCTTAATCATGTCCGACTAGCTGCGTTACTTCATGACTGTGGCCATGGACCCTTTTCGCATATGTCAGAGGATTGCTTGTTAGAATTCGATGACTTCTTTGAGCTTAAGGACAGTGATCCGAAATTCAACAGCGTCAAAGAACATGAAATTATGTCATATTTAATTGTACGTAGCCCAGCTATGAAGGGGTTTTTTAATAAATTTATTGAGGAATATGCTGAGACACCTATTGATTTAGATTTTGTTGCAGATATTATAGTTGGTAACACTATTCCACATTATGAGAAAGCATTTTTAGTTGATGTGGTAAATGGGGCCTTTGATGCGGACAAGCTTGACTACATACAGCGAGATTCGCACTTCACAGGTATTAAAATGGTTTTGGATATTGACCGTTTGTTTCATACAATTAATGCAAGAGAGATCAAGGGGAAGCAACGATTGACAATCGACATGAGCGGGGTAAGCACATTAGAGCAGATTGTATTCAGTAAAATGATGTTGCTGTGCACTGTGTATCAACATCATAAGGTCAGAGCGGCTGAATGTATTCTGAGATCTATTTTTCAAAGCCTGTTCCAATTGCCTAATGCCACAAAAAGTGCGACTGCAATGCTGGAGTTAACTGATACACATATATACTCTTTGGCAGAAAATGAGGATCCGGTAATCGCTAGTCTAGCAAGAGCTATTACTAATAGGCAGCTACCCAAACGTGCCTTTGTAATGTCCAATCGGATAATTACTAAGGGGGGTAAAACGCTAATTGATCTCTCAGAGTTCAAGCAAAAGCAAAAGGGGTTTGTTGACGCTATTGCAGAATTAAGCGGAGTTAGCAGTGATAATATCTGGTTTGACATCAAAAAAGAACCAAAATTTTCAGAGGCTAGTCGGTGCCCGATAATGTATACTCGTCATGGTAGTGATTGGGTAGAAATGAGCAAGGTTTTTCCTATAGACGCTTGGATTAAGACTTTTTCTGAGAATAAGTGGAAGGCTTACGTGTTTACATGGCCTAAGTATAGGCCACAGGTTTTTGAAGCTACTTGTCACCTGCTGAGGAAGATGGGAGTCGAGTTTGATGAGTCCGCAGCAAAGAGGGAATGTAAGATGGAGGTCAGCGCAACTTGATAAAGCAACAGTCGCCGGGGAACATCCCCTGCGACCGCCTTACTTTTGGTCTACACTAATATCCAGTTGAGCAGTGCCTTATCATCCATACTTCCATTAGCTAACGCAAGTCCGACACGGATAATCTCCTCATCGGTATAGTCCCGCCCTGCGCCATTGATCTCTAGAAAAAGTAGCATCGCCATTAAGCCGGTGCGCTTATTACCATCCACAAAAGGGTGATTATTGACCAGCGAGTAGCCAAGCCTTGCGGCCTTTGCCTCAATTGTCTTGTATAACGGCACATCGTCGAAGCTTTGGAATGGCGCGTTGACAGCCGACTCCAACAACCCTTCGTCGCGGATGCCATCCAAACCGCCGATCTCCGCAATCAGCAGGCTGTGAATCTGTTTGATACGTTCTACGGATAGCCGCTTCATTTTGAGAGTTCCTCAAAGGCATTGCGGTACTTAGCAAGAATGCGCTTTGCGACAAGACCTACCTCTTCCTCCCCGGTCAGCTCCTCTTTCTGGAACTGGCTGAATTCCATAAGAATATAACGTGGCACGTTGTTTTTCATAATGATGGCGGCGCCGTTTTCATCCACGAGCCGCGCAACACGAGAAAAGTTCTGATTGGCCTCGGTGATGGATACAAGGTTATTCGTGTTGATCTGCATGAGCGACACCTCCTTTTTCTTATAGTATACACAATAATTAGGAGAAATACAACCTAAACCTTCTGCACGGTCGCCTTAGGGGATAACTGACGAGTGCATCCCTGTTGGTAGTAATGCTGCCTAAAATGGGTGCTGGCGAACATAATCATTGATTCATGAGGGCTGATGACATGGCATAGTTCACGATATAATGGGCCGTCTCGGCCCTTTTCCTAATATAATGGATAATTTATGCTATAATACGGGTAACAGTTGGAGGTGGTGGGTTGTGGGAATTAGATTTGGTACCGACGGGTGGCGGGGGATTATTGCCGATGACTTTACTTTTTTTAATTTGCGCCGGGTAAGTTCTGCCGTGGCCCAGTATGTTCTGGAACAAGACAAGGCCGAGGCGGGAATTGTCATTGGGCACGACACCCGCTTTTTGGCAGAGGATTTTGCCCAAGCTGTAGCGAAGATATTGACTCAGGCGGGTATTAAGGTCTATATGATCGACAGGGCTGCACCGACACCGGTGACAGCCTATTCAGTGTTAGATAAGGGGGCGGCTGGGGCGATCATGCTTACCGCAAGCCATAATCCTCCCCAGTACAATGG
>DAIOXA010000054.1:6965-8659 GCA_036758185.1 Bacillota bacterium | reverse complement strand
AGACAACCGACCCGCTCTTCTAAACACTGTTCAGTTTTCAAAGAACCCCGGTGACTAAAAAATCCCCTTTGGGAAGTTGCCACTGTCGTAGCAGCGACTCTTTAATCATACTACCCAGAAAGCAACTTGTCAATACTGTTTTTGGCAGATATTGTCGCTTTGTGTCGGGCAACTTTGTCTACCTTACCTCATACTGAACAGCTTGTCAACAAGTTTTTTTTACAAAAAACTTTTCCTTAGTATATAGCTTTTCCAAAACCGATGTTTTTAATTTTGGATCATCAATTTTGACCAGGGTTTGATGGAAACTCAAATTCATAGGGTATCGGGAGATTAATCACTGTTTCGGGAACCTGCCCAAAATAAGTCGCAGTGGCCAAGGGAGTAAAGGAGCGTACTTTTATTTCCCTGGACATAAATGGTATGACAATCTGAATCGTTGCCGTGATGTCGATACCTACCTGGTGGGACACTATATTGATACCACTGGTTTCAAAGGATTGTTGTACCTCAGCGCTGACCGTTCCCACTGGCACTAAGGTAACGGGAATTCGCGGGCCAATATTTGCTAAAATTTCACTGCCCAAGACTTGGCCCAGAGGAATCTTAATCTCCTGATGCTGTAGAGCTTCTAAAGTACCTTGCACATTCATGGTGGTCAAAGCCTGAATTTTGGCGATTTCCATATTGTTGACCTCTGCCATTGTGATCTTACCCTGATTATCCTTCTGGACAAAGATCAGGTGTTCATATCGGCTTTGTTGGGCAATATTTTGTTTTATTGCATTGTTGATGGCCTCAGTGGCCAATTGTCTGGCCCTGGCTTCGGCCAAGGATATGATCGTTGGCCGAAGGTTTCCCTCAATGAAAATGAAAGCTCTTACTGTTAAGTACAAAAAAATTGCAAGGATAATAAAACCTAATACGCCAGGCCTGCATCTTAATTTCAGAGCAGAATATCTGGGTCGCGGCCACCTTCTAGCCAAAATACTCCCTCCCTAGGCCCTCATTGACAAAACACAAGATATTACATACAATACTTTATGCGGGATGTGGCTCAGTTTGGTAGAGCGCTGCGTTCGGGACGCAGAAGTCGCAGGTTCAAATCCTGTCATCCCGACCACTAGTTACCGACCCAAACCTCTAGGGTTTGGGTTTTGGTATTTTTTCCAATCTTTTTGGGAACGCTAATTGGTTAACAAGATAAAATGGGTATGCTATAATCTATTAGGCATTTGTATAAGGAGGTAATTCTCATGAGCACTAATTATAAAAAGTCTTGGCAAAAAATCAAGCCGTCCCTAAAGGTATTTGGCTCTGTGACCTGGTTCCTTGCCAAACTAGGCTTAGTCTTTGTCTTGGCGGCGCTTTTTGGCGGTGTCGGCATGGGAACAGGGATGGCCATCGGCGCGCTAAAAGATGTACCAGAATTTAACCCTTCCTTATTGGAACGTCCTTTCCTTCCCTCTTATATCTACGACATCAATGGCGATTTAATCACCGAAATCCATGATGCTGAAAACAGGATCCCGGTAAAAAAGGCTGATTTACCTGACCACCTTATCAATGCCTTTTTGGCTGCCGAAGACAACAATTTCGACGATCATCCTGGCATTGACTTAAAGGGTTTGGTCAGGGCTGTCATTACCAACATCACCACCGGTGATTCCCATGGCGCCCTGACTTAAAGGGTT
>DAIOXA010000054.1:2293-6955 GCA_036758185.1 Bacillota bacterium | reverse complement strand
CCCATGGCGCCAGTACCATCAGCCAACAGGTCATCAAGCAGGTATTTCTGACCTCGGACAAAACCCTGAGTCGTAAAATACAAGAACTCTACTTGACTCTGAATATGGAAGGCCAGTACACCAAAAATGAGATTTTTGAGTTCTACATCAACAATGCAACTTTTTACGATAACAATGCCTGGGGTATTGAAGCTGCTGCCCAAACGTATTTTAACAAGTCTGTAGACGAGCTGACCTTGTCTGAATCTGCTTTGCTGGTGGGAATACCCAACTACCCCGGCTATTACTCTCCTCACCCGGACAATATGGAACCGGCGATAACGCGCCGCAATGACGTCTTGGCCAGGATGCTGCGCTTTGAATACATCACTGACGAAGAGTATGAAGCGGCCAAGTCTGAAGAAATTGTCCTCAACATGCAAGAGCAAAGGGGATGGCCGTATCCCCATTATGTCGATGCAGTGCTCTTTACCCACGGCATAAATGCACTGATGGAAACCGGTTTCTACGATACGGAGGCTGATGCCGCCCAAGCCATACGCCGGGATGGTTTACACATTTACACGGCAATGGACCCCCGGGTGCAGAAGGTCGTCGAAGATGTCATGTTCAGCGATGAGTACTATCCCAATGATTCTTTTGTCTACCCAGAGGGACATTCCCGAGCAGGACGCCGCTATCCCCAAGGAGCTGCGGTGGTCATGGAAGCAGACACCGGCCAAGTCCTGGCTGTGGTAGGTGGTAGAGAATATAATTCCACCAACCGCATCAACAGAATAGACCGAGGATTCCAACCTGGTTCGGCCATCAAACCAGTAATGGTCTATGGTCCTGCCTTTGAATATGGTGTCCTCTCTCCCGCCAGCGTCCTGGACGACGCCCCTACTGTTTGGCCAGATATTCGCGATGAATGGTATGCACCAGAGAACTATGCCAAGACCTTCCGAGGCATGGTGACGGTCCGAGATGCCATAATCATCTCGGACAATATCCCGGCCATGAAGGCCTTTGAGATGGTAGGCAACCAAGTAAGCCCCCGGGCAACCACCGACTTTGCCTCAAGCCTCGGCCTTAAAATTCCGGAAAATAGCTATTCTATGCTGACCAGCGCCATTGGCGGCTCCAATTATCTGGTCAGCCCCTTGCAGATGACCCAGGCCTTTTCGGCCTTTGCCAACCAAGGTAAAGTCAGTGAACCAATCTTTGTCACCAAAATCGTAGACAGAAATGGCAATGAAATTTTTACAAATACTCCCCACAGCGAAGTTGTAATGAAGGAAGAGACTGCTTTCCTGATGACCAATGTGCTGCGTGATGTCGTAACCAACCCCCGGGGGACTGCCCGACCAGCCAATTTGACTAAGTTCAATGTTGCAGCCAAGACGGGTACCACTGATGACGCCCACGACCGATGGACAGTGGGCTACTCTCGGGATTACGTCTTTACCGTCTGGATGGGCAACGATAATAAGCAGGTCACCATTGATGAGAAAAAAGTGTTTGTTCCTGGCCTTATCAGTAATACAGCTTATTCCCGCCTCAACAAGATGTTCGGAGAGATTGCCAGGGGCACCATCGGCGACAACGATGTCCCCTTCCATCCGGCCCCCAGCGGAGTGACCCGCGTCACTGTCTGCAAGAAATCTGGCCTGCTCCCCGGTCCCGAGTGCCCCAGCGAGCATATCGTCACAGACTGGGTTCTTCGGGGCAATGACCCCAAGGAAGTATGCAATATGCATGTGCGCCTTGAGGTATGCCAAGACTCCGGCCTGCTGGCCACAGAATATTGCCCCAGAAGTAGCGTAGTTGAGAAGGTTTTCTATGACCGCCCTGAATTCATCCTCACCGATGAGCGGTGGAGGAGCGGCAGAGTTGGGCGCGGGCCCGCCGACGCTGACAATATGCCGCCAAAGGAATACTGTCAGGAACATGATCCCAGCTCTGTTACCCATTCCTTGAATGTCACCCCTTATCCCGGGGGGATGAGTCTAACCTGGGATATTCCCAGCGAACACTATGGCTTTACCATCTACCGCCAAGACTTTGACAGTAATGAATTTATCCGACTGACTGCAGAACCTGTCTACAGCAATCAGTACTTTGATGAATTCCAACCCCTGCCGGGCATGACCTATAAATACAAGGTCATGACTTTGGATGAAGAGGGCGCCGAGAAGAGCCGGCATAACGAGGTGAACGCCCGACGCCTACTGGAACTGCATCCCAGCGGATACGTGGAAAACGGCAGCATACAATTGGCTTGGGCCGACCCCCATATTCCCATTCAAGGGGGAAAAATAGAAGGCTATAAAGTCTACCGGGACGAAGCAGAAATTGGAAGCTCGCCGCGCCACGAATTTACTGATACCAACATTGAACCAGGAAAAACCTATGAATACAGGATATCTATAGTCTACAAAATCCACGGCGCCACCTATGAGTCTGCTAAGACTGTAGCCATCATCGTCTATCCTGAGCCCGGCAGCGACCCCGGGGATGAAGAACCAGGTAAGCCAGATCCCGGAGACGAGGACCCCGGCGATGATGAGGATAAACCTGGCGACCCCGGGTGATGATGATTTGGACGTGACAGCACTTTCTGAGTACCAGGGCAAAAAAAGAGGGTTGTTGACATAATGTTAGCAACCCTCTTTTTTTCATTGCTTCAAGGTCACCACGGTGACACCACTGCCCCCTTCGCCGACGCCGCCGTACCTGAATTCCTGCACAGCGGCATGGGTACGGAGGAATTCCTGCAACCCTCGACCCAGAGCTCCGGTACCCTTGCCATGGATGACATGAACTTTGGTTAGTCCCGCCAGCATGGCGGCATCCAGGTATTTATCCAACTGGATGCTGGCTTCATCCACCAAAGAACCCCGCATATCGATTTCGGGGGAAATAGTGGCGATGGAAGTCTTGGCCAGACTCCGGGCGCCGCCGGTGCTTTCCCCTTTGCCAACGGATGGGACAAGGCGCAGGTCGCTGATTTTTACCGACACCTTCATTATGCCAACCTGGACCACGGCCTCTTCACTGGAATTGAGGGAGACAAAGGTCCCGGTCTTATCCAAGGACAACACCCTCAGCTGCTGTCCCGGTTTTAATTTGGCGGGATCCGGCGGTGAGCCGGCCTGGGAAACCTTTGCTTCGGGGCCGGGAAGGGGCTTTAGGCCCTCCCGGGTTCTGCGGGCCAAATCGTCGAGATTACCGGCCTGGGTCTGGGCCTTGCGGAGTTCGGCCAAAAGTTCTTCGGCTTGGTAGCGAGCATTGCGCAGCAAATCATTGCTCTTTTGCCGAGCCTGTTCCAATACCTTTTCCTGTTGCTGCTCAAGCTTGGCCAGGCGCTCTTCATAGCTATGGTGCATCGCCTGAGCCTGCTGCCGCTCCTCCTTAGCCTGGGCCAGCTCCCTCTCCGTTTGGATGCGTTGGGCCTCCAGGGAAGCCAACATGTCCTCGGTGCGTCTGGTATCGGTGGTCAGCAATTTTCGGGACATCTCCACAATTTCAGCATTTAGCCCTAAGCGCAGGGCAATCTCAAAGGCATTGCTCTTGCCCGGGGCGCCGATGATCAACCGATAAGTGGGGCGTAGCGTCTCGACATCAAATTCCACACTAGCATTTTGCACCCCGGGCTCCGTCCAGGCAAAGGCCTTGAGTTCGCTATAATGGGTGGTGGCCACGACGGAAATGCCGACATGCTTTAGCTTGTTCAGAAGGGCGGTGGCCAGGGCAGCCCCTTCGGCGGGATCGGTTCCCGCCCCCAATTCGTCCAGGAGGACCAGGGAATGCCGGTCGGCCTCGGCCATAATCTTGATGATATTAGTCATGTGGGAAGAAAAGGTGCTGAGGGATTGCTCGATGCTCTGCTCGTCGCCAATATCGGCAAAGATATTGCTGTACACCGGTACCGAACTACCAGAGGACACCGGCAGCCACAGGCCACACTGGGCCATGAGGCAGAAGAGTCCCACCGTCTTTAGGGTTACCGTCTTGCCCCCGGTATTGGGTCCCGTCACAACCAATATAGTGTACTCCCCCCCCAGGGTGACGGTTATGGGGACGACATCCTTGACCGGAAGCAGGGGATGCCTGGCCTGGACAAGCTTGAGCTGGTTGTCGGAGCGAATTTCTGGACCGGTACCCTCCATTGCCAAGGCCAGTTTGCCCCGGGCCAAGACAATATCTAAGTCCCCGGCAGATTCCAGGGCTACACTTAAGTCTTCACTGTAGTTCCCTACCTGACCCGAGAGATCCCGAAGAATTTTCTCTATTTCAGCCTGTTCCTGACGTTCCAGCCCGGTAATTTCATTACTGGTATCCACAGCAACCAAGGGTTCAATGAACAGGGTGGCGCCGCTGGCAGACTGGTCATGAACGACACCAGGCACCTGGGCGCGGTACTCGCTTTTGACAGGCAGGCAGTAACGACCATTCCTCTGGGTGATGAGGTTTTCTTGCAAGTATTTCTGGATGGTGGCTGACTTGATCATAGAGTCCAGGCGATCCCGCAGGCGGGAGTGAGCGGTCTCCAGTTTACGGCGGATACTGCGCAAATCCGAACTGGCGGTATCCAAGACATTTCCCTCCCTGTCCACTGCCCTATTCAATTGAGTGATTAGCTCGGGCAGTTCCACCAAACCCTGGGCAGCTAAGAACAGC
>DAIOXA010000054.1:668-2283 GCA_036758185.1 Bacillota bacterium | reverse complement strand
TCCCGGGGGGCCTTGTTTTTCATAAAGCGCTTGAGGGTCATGCTGCCACTGAGGAATATGGCAACTCTATAGAGCTGGGTTGCATCCAGCATTCCGCCCTTCCCTGCTCGATTAACTTCTTGGCCAATATCTACAAGCCCCGAAAGGGAGGGCTCCTCCTTGCTGAGCATATCCACAGCCTCTCGGGTCTGTTCCTGCAGAGACAGGACCTGATCAAAGTCAGTACGGGGATATAACCCCTGGATCCGGGCCGCTCCCATGGAGGTCGCGCATTTTTCCTCCAGCATATCGATGATTTTATCCAATTCCAAGAGACGCAGACTGCGTGGATTCATTTTTTCCCCTCCTCGCATAACCACAATATTATACCATAATCAAAAGGCCCCGAAAGGGGCCAGTTTGGTTCTATTCATTCTGAGCAGCTGATAAGGCCGCCGATTGCCCTAGCCGACGCCTACTATGTCCCGCAGGCGCTGGTAGATACCTGGGGCAACCCCTAAGAAAACCTGGGCAATCTTGGAGGACTCCACAGCCCCATCAATCCAGGGAATAGGAAGCAAGTTCAGAATCCACACCATCACCAGGACGATGAGGGCGCCCCGAAGCAAGCCCACGACCAAGCCACCTACCCTGTCCATGGCCCCCAGAACCGGCATTTTCGTCACTGCCCCCAACAGTATTGAGAGTAGCCAGGCGGCTAGCAGCACGGCAAAGAAAAGGATGATATAGCCCAATGCATTGGAGAGGATATTGGACACCTCATTGACATTGAGATAGGGCACCTCTAGAGATGCGGCATATTCTTCAAATTTGAGGACGTCGGACAGGGTTTGACCAAAGGCAGCTCCATACCGGGAAGCTACAATATAAGCAGCGATAAAGCCCCCCAACTGTATAAGCTGTCTTATTAAACCGCGCTTAAGTCCTTCAAATACACTGAGACCAATCACGATTAGAAGAAGGATATCCAGCAGTCCCATCATTTTGCCCCCTTTTTATTGGCCGGCTGACCGGCGCTGTGAATTTCGTCAGCTAAATTAATTGCGGTAAGTAGCGCCAGCTGACTGATACTCAGACGGGGATTCTTCTCGGCAAGAAGGCGAATTTTATCGTCGACAAATTTGGCCAGGTTCTTAACGTATTCGGGGTCATTCTGAGTGCGCAAGTTCAAGTACTGCCCGCCAATTTCTACAGTAACCCGGTTATAGTTCTCCTTCATGAACCCAACCCCCAATTTGGGTAAATCTTTACACCATTCTACACCATAAAGGGGAATCATACAACTCTACTGGCCACGTAAATGTGCACCGACCTGCTGTAGGCGGTCAACCAAGGAGTCCATCAAGGCCTGAACTTCCTTGTCCTGGAGGGTTCGCTCTCGGTGACGGAAGCTCAGACTAAAGGCCAAACTCTTGCGGTTGGCGCTTAAATTAGACCCACTATAGACATCAAAGCAGTCCACAGCTTCCAGCAATTCTCCCCCTACCTCCTCCATTATCTTGACCAGGCGGTCGGCTTCCATACTGAGATCTGTTTCCAGGGCCAGATCCCGACGAACTGCCGGATACCGCGAAGGTGGGACAAAGCCCTTCCCTACCGTAGTCGCCGTAGCAAG
>DAIOXA010000054.1:0-635 GCA_036758185.1 Bacillota bacterium | reverse complement strand
CACACTTCGCCGTCAAGTTTCCAGCTGGCGCCAATGGCGGGGTGAACTTGGCCTAAATACCCCAAAGGGGCGCCGTCAACATAGACCTGGGCACAGCGCCCGGGGTGGAACTGCTCATGGGTAGCCCTTTCAAAACGGCCTACCAGGTTAAGTCCTATAAGGAGTTCTTGGACTATGCCCTTGATATAGTAAAAATTATAGTCTTCATCTTTCTTCTGCCAATGTCCGGGAACTACCCCCGCCAACGCCCCCGCCACCTTCATGGTCTGGTAGGGCAAGGTATTGCCGGGGTCTGGCCGATAGACATTACCCAACTCATAAATCGCCACGCTTTGTTGCCCGTGGGCGAGGTTGTGGGCCACCGTCTCCAGTAGCGATGGCAACATGTCTCCCCGCATCACCGAGCGCTCTCGGGTCAAGGGGTTGGAAATATCCACACCAGTGGAGGCATGGGCCTTTTCGGCCATCTCAGGGCTGATGAAGGTATAGGGAATCGCTTCCTGGAGGCCACAGCCGCTGAGGATATCCCGAATTTGCCACTCCAAGTACTGATGGGGCTTGCGCACCCCCAGGGTCAGGCGCCCCTGGGGCAGGGTGGAGGGAACTTTGTCTAGACCATGGAGGCGCCCCACTTC
>DAIOXA010000053.1:6168-8726 GCA_036758185.1 Bacillota bacterium | reverse complement strand
GGGCACGGTGGCGGTCCACTTCGACAATGATGGCGACGCCGTCATTCATGGTTACAGCCAGGGGTTGGGCGCCACCCATACCGCCGAGACCGGCGCTAAGAACCAACTTGCCAGCCAGGGATCCACCGAAATGCTGGCGGGCGGCTTCGGCAAAGGTTTCAAAGGTACCCTGGAGTATTCCCTGGGTGCCGATATAGATCCAACTGCCAGCTGTCATCTGACCATACATGGTCAGCCCCTTGGCCTCTAAGTCCCAGAAGTGTTCCCAGGTTGCCCAGGCTGGAACCAACATCGAATTGGATAGCAGTACTCTGGGGGCCAGTTCGTGACTGCGAAATACTCCCACCGGTTTGCCTGATTGAATTAATAGAGTTTCGTCATTTTCCAGTTGCTGCAGGGACTTAATTATCGCGGCCAGGGCTTCATGATTTCTGGCCGCCTTGCCGGTGCCCCCATACACCACCAGGCGCTGGGGATCCTCGGCCACTTCGGGGTCCAAGTTGTTCAACAGCATGCGCAGAGCAGCTTCCTGCTGCCAACCCTTACAGTGCATGACATCGCCCCGGGGCGCCCCTTTCAGTTCCATTTAATCACACTCCCTATTATATAGTATTTTTGCCATTTCACCGCTGGCCAAGCTACTAGCCAAAACTTTTATGTCCTCATGTAGCGAACGGTCGTTGTCCACGAACTTTACCCGGGAGCGGACCATGCGGTAGAGCCTCTGACTGGCAGGACTCAAAAGTTCTGGCCCCCGGAAATCAATGGCCTGGCATGCCGCCAAGAGTTCGATGGCCAAAACATCCCGAAGATTGGCGGCCACCTGACTGGCCTTGTTGGCGGCAGTGGCGCCCATGCTGACGTGGTCCTCTTGGTTGCCCGAGGAGGGGATGGAATCGACACTGGCGGGATGACAGAGGACTTTATTTTCTGAAACCAAGGCAGCAGCTACATACTGGGGAATCATGAGACCGGAATTGAGACCGCCGTTTTCCGTCAGGAAGGGCGGCAAATCGTTGAGTTGAGGATTTATCAGACGCTCAATCCTGCGCTCAGAAATATTGGCCAACTCGGCCATGGCGATGGCCAGAAAATCCAGGGCCAGGGCAAGGGGTTGCCCATGGAAGTTGCCCCCAGATATTACTTGGTCTTGGGCGGGGAAGATCAGGGGATTGTCGGTGGCAGAATTGATTTCCCGCTCAAACACTTGGGTTACCCACTGGATGACATCCCTGCTGGCGCCGTGGACCTGAGGAATACAGCGCAGAGAGTAAGCGTCCTGGGTCCTCAGTTCCCCGGGCTGGCTGACTAGGCGACTACCCTCCAAAAAAGTGCGCAAATTGGCTGCACTCTGCTGTTGCCCGGGATGGGGACGCACCTGCTGGACCAGGGGAGAGAAGGCAGCGGGAATCCCGCGCAGGGCTTGGCAAGTCAGAGCAGCGATGGCATCTGCAGCCTGGGCAAAATCCTCGGCCAAGGCCAAGGTCAAACAACCCCGGGCTGACATAAATTGGGTGCCGTTAATTAGGGCCAGTCCTTCTTTGGCTTGGAGCCTTATGGCGGTGAGGCCGGATTTTTCCAGAGCTAGGTGGGCGGGGAGCACTTTTCCCCCAATCTGAGCTAAGCCTTCACCGGTGAGGAACAAAGCCATATGGGCCAGAGGGGCCAAATCGCCGCTGGCCCCCAAGGAGCCCTTGCTGGGGATAAGGGGTAAGACATCGCCATTGAGGCAGTCCACCAAGAGTTGAACCACCTGGGGGCGGACTCCCGAATAGCCCAGGGTCAGGGCATTGGCCCTGAGGACCATAAGAGCACGTGTCTCAGGGATGGGTAATGGTTCCCCTACGCCGCAAGCATGGCTGCGTACAAGGTTTTGCTGAAGGGTCTCCACGTCCTCTGCCTTTATCACTACATCGCTGAAATGGCCAAAACCCGTGGTAATTCCGTATACGGGAAGCCCTTCATCTATTAGTTCTTGTACATAATCCCTGGCTGTCTCCATGGCGCCAAGGGCGGCATCGCTAAGCTCCACAAGCCCTCCCCGGGCCACTATGCTGACATCTGCCAAGGTCATGTTGGTTCCGTCAAGTGTGACATTCACTACATTCTTTCCTCCTTTATCAGACTCCAGCAACAAAAACAAGGGGGCCATCCGTGTAATTTACACATGATCGCCCCCCCTTCAACATAGGGTTTACTTTCTAAAAGTATATCCCAAACTATTCCTTACTGTCAACTTGCTCTAAGGGCTTGCCACCCTTGCCAATGCCGACGATGCGCACAAATTCTTCGGCGCCCAAAGTCTCTTTTTCCAGCACGGCCTGGGCCACGGCGTGGAGTTGGTCAATATGCTTAGTCAACAGCTCTTCGGTGCGACGGAAGCATTCGTCCACCATGTTCCGGGTCTCTCGGTCGATGGCAGAGGCAATTTCTTCACTGAAGTCCCGCTCCCGACCCAAATCCCGACCAAGAAAAACTTGATCATGCTTGCGCCCAAAGGTTAAGGGTCCCAGCTTATCGCTCATACCGTACTCCATAATCATTTTACGGGCCATGGC
>DAIOXA010000053.1:0-6105 GCA_036758185.1 Bacillota bacterium | reverse complement strand
GTTGAGGACGATTTTTTCTGCCACCCTGCCCCCCAAGGCGAAACAGATCTTGTCCAGCAGCTCGCTCCGGGTGGCAAAATAGCGGTCCTCCTTGGGCAAGGCCAGGGTGTAGCCACTGGCACGGCCCCGGGGCGTCACAGTCACCTTGTGAACGGGGTCGGTTTTTTCCAGCAGGTGAGAAACCAAGGCGTGACCGGACTCGTGGTATGCGACCAGGCGGTTTTCGTCCTCGGAGCGCAGGCGACTCTTCTTTTCTGGTCCGGCAATGACCCGGTCGATGGAATCCTCCAGCTCATTCATACCCACCATGCGCAGATCACGGCGGGCAGCCAACAGGGCGGCTTCGTTGATCAAGTTTTCTAGATCTGCCCCGGTAAAGCCAGGAGTCCTCCTGGCCAACACACCTAAGTCCACAGTGGATTCCAAGGGACGAGTACGGGCATGAACTTTGAGGATTTCTTCCCGGCCCTTGACATCGGGCATATCCACGGTAATCTGGCGGTCAAAGCGGCCCGGCCTCAGCAAAGCTGGGTCTAGAATATCTGGTCGGTTGGTGGCAGCTATCATAATAATTCCTTCATTGGGACCAAATCCATCCATCTCCACCAAGAGCTGGTTAAGGGTCTGTTCCCGCTCATCGTGCCCACCGCCCAAGCCTGCACCGCGCTGGCGACCCACGGCATCGATCTCGTCGATGAAGATCATACAGGGGGAGTGCTTCTTGGCCTGCTCAAACAGGTCTCTGACTCTAGAGGCACCAACGCCGACAAACATCTCGACAAAGTCGGAGCCGCTGATACTGAAGAAGGGAACGCCAGCCTCTCCGGCTACAGCCCGGGCCAATAGGGTCTTACCGGTCCCTGGAGCACCAAAGAGAAGCACACCTTTGGGAATCCGAGCACCCAACTGGATAAACTTGCGCGGAGAGCGCAAGAATTCGACAATCTCCTCCAGCTCTTCCTTGGCCTCATCAATTCCGGCCACGTCGGAGAAAGTGATTTTATTGTGAGTTTCCTGGTGCATCCGGGCCTTGCTCTTGCCAAAGTTCATGACCCGACTGCCGCCACCTTGGGCCTGCTGCATAAAAAAGAAAAATACTAGACCCAGGATGAGCAGAGGCGCCCAAGAGAGAATCGTCAACCAGAAACTACCCTGGGTAGGATCATTTAATTCTACGGGGATTCCCAACTCGCGCAGACGCTCAGCTGTGGCAGCGCGGTCGGCAATGGTTGTGGTAAAGGACTTACCGTCCATTAGCTTGCCTTTGGCGGTATAGTTGTCAATCTTGACATTAGCCAGTTGCTTTTTTTCCATCAGATCCCCAAACTCTGAGTACGTGAGTTTTTGGGTCTCCTGAGTGGGAATGCTAAAGCGCCCCTGGAAAATGGCAATTGCAATTAGGATAATAAAAATAGTGATGATTATCTTTCGGTAATTCAACAGGCAATCGCCTCCTCTCAGCCGTCATTACATTGTAACACAGGGCTATTAATCAAACAACTGCTCTATTGATAGGCTTCGGGCTTGAGGACGCCAATAAAAGGCAAGTTGCGATACTCTTCGGCAAAGTCAAGACCGTATCCCACGACAAATTTATCTTCGATTTCAAAGCCGCAGTAGTCCGGGGTAAGGTCAACCTTACGCCGGGAGGGCTTATCCAAGAGGGTGCATATCTTGAGGGAGGCTGGTTTGCGGGACTTTAAGTTCTCCAAGAGGTACTTTAAGGTAAGGCCGGTGTCGATGATGTCCTCTACAATGATTATGTGCCGGCCCTCGATTCCCGCCTCCAAGTCTTTGAGAATGCGAACCACCCCAGAGGATTTGGTGGATACTCCGTAACTGGAGACCGCCATAAAGTCCAACTCCAGGGAAATCTTCATTGCCCGGGTCAAGTCTGCCATAAACATCAGTGCGCCCTTGAGCACACAGATCATTAAGGGCTTTTTGTCGGCATAGTCCCTATCAAGGATGGCCCCCAACTCTACCACCTTTGCCTGTACCGCCTCCTGGCTCAGCAATAATTCTCCAATATTATTTTCCATTAACTTCTCCTCCTTTGGGTTCTAGCTTGATGTATATCTTGCTCTTGCCGGGGGCGGCCCGGTTAAATCTAGAATCAGCAGCCAAACCCGCCACCCAAAATATCTCTGCACCGGTTCTGAGCACTGGATAAGTACCTCGTATCCAACGGGGAATCTTTTTGTCGATCATATAACTTTTAAGCTTCTTGCCTCCTCCCGGTGGATGGAAGTAATCCCCAGGCCTCCTGGAGCCAATAATAATACTTTGTATGCCGGTGGGCAAATAAAAATGCCTGCTGCCCGGGAAATCTGTCAGACTTACGATAACTCTATAGGGACCCCATTGCCTCTGTCCCGGCACCGGTACCGATACCTCCGGGGCGATGTCCTCCGGCGGCGATGGACCAAAGGCAATGCTGTCATGGAGCCGGTAGGCTTTTTGCCCCCTGGGCAAGTCGACACTGCCTCCGGTGGCAGCGCCCATTAGGGCCAGGACGGCCTCCACATGCTGGGACTGGGAATCCTGGGGAAGCAACTCCAGAACCAAGCGGTGCTGCAAGCCCCGAGGGAGCTTGGCCAGACAGGACAGGGAAAGGGCCCGAGGAGCAAAGGGTAGCGGGCTGAGGATTTCGGCTTCCGCCAAGGCTCGCCTGGTCAAGTCTGCCAGCACCTCCTGGTCCAAGCGCAGGTTGTTGATAGTGTTAATCAGAACCCCATCAATGCCGGGATTGTACTCTCGAAGAAGGGGTAGTAGATGGTGACGGATCCGGTTGCGTTGATAATCAAGGCTACTATTGCTGGGGTCGGTCCGCCACTGTAGACCGTGTTTGTGGCAGTACTCCTCCACATCCCTTCGAGTTACATCCAGGAGAGGGCGGAGGACAAGGACACCACGGTTTAGGGGCCTCTGATGGGGAATTCCCTGCAAGCCTCGACTGCCGCTGCCCCGGAGCAAATTGAGGAGAAAGGTCTCTACCTGATCGTCGGCGTGGTGGGCGGTGACCAACTTGTTTGCCCCGAAGTGCTGGCAGGCCTGGGCCAGTGCCTGGTACCTTGCCTCTCTAGCATTGTGCTGGACAGACTCCCCCCCTTGATGAGGGACATCAATCCTTAACAGCACCCTGGGCAGGCCCGCCTCTGCCGCCCAGCGGCAGACAAAGCGGGCGTCCTCTTCGGCGCTCTTCTCCCGAAGCTGATGATTGACATGAGCTACAAAGAGACGGGCAGAGAGGAGGGTGCACACCTCCTTTAAGGCATGGGCCAGGCAGATGGAATCTGCCCCCCCGGATACGGCTGCTACGATGCGATCTTCAGGTTGGACCACTTGTCGGCAAAGGTTAATAATACTGTCAGACATCATTATTACCACCCGGACTTTAATAGTTATAACTAGATTGTTTCTCCAAATACTTGTAATATCCTTCTTTGACCGCCACCAAATAAGCCCCGTCCGGCCTGACGGGGCTTGGCTCCAGGCTAGACAGCCCGGCGTTCCCAATACGCTTCATTCTTCGTCTCCTTTATCCGCACCACCATGACTGTGGCGTCGTCCTGCAATTGACTGCCTACCCGGGCTGCCCGATTTAATAGCTGCCTGGCCATGGTGGAGGGGGCAAGATTGCCCACTGCCCGCAACTGATTAACCAGCCAATCCTCATCTCGACCCTGGCCATCAATGACGCCATCGGAAACCATTACCAGGTACTGGCCAGGGCAAAGGGATCTGGTCACCAGACGCGGTTCGATGCCGGGGACGATGCCGATGGGCAATCCCGCCCCCGAGATCAATTCTACATCTTCGCCGACCTTAACAAAGCTAGGCGCAGCGCCAGTCTTAAACACCCTCAAGGTGCCCACGGTGCTGTTCACCACTGCCATGTCTAGGGTGGCAAACTTCTCACCGCCCCTGAGGACCAGGAGAGAGTTTAACGCCTTGATAGCTGTCTCGGTGCTGAAACCAGCCTCCAACATGTCCCGGGCCAAGAGCAGGGCCTGATTGCTTTCGGCCCGGGCGCCCCTTCCTTTGCCCATGCCATCGCTGAGCATGTACACATGATTTCCTGTAGCGGTCTGGAGATGACTGAAACAGTCGCCGCTGACATCGCCCTTGGCAGATTGGGCCACGCCCAGTTCGAGCTTGTACTTGATGGGGATGGCGAATATCAAGCGATTTGTCTCCCCGGCCGGAGTATTTTCTACCAGTTGTATGGGTTGCCCCACCACCTCTGCCACCAGGGCCTGAATGACGCCTAGGGGGTTTTCACCGGCAGGAACCTTTGCCCGCAAGTGCACCTGGGGCAAATTCCGCTCCGTTCCTTGGACCGAGAGGTCATGCACCTCTATCCCCCACCCTCTAAGTCTATCGGCAAGCTCTTCCTCAAGATCCTGCCTGCAATTTATATCCAACCGGATTTGTCTCGTCAGCTGTCCGATGACATCCGCCACCCCGCGCAGCTGCTCCGAAACAACATCTTTACATTCGTGTACCTTGACGGCCCACCGCCGCTCACTGGCAAATTGCCGGTAAAAGCTCTCTGCCTGGGTCAGGAGATCCTCAAGATTGTGGCAACGCCTGGCCAGCAGTCCGTTAAAATCGCCGCCACCCTCTGTCTTAGTCAAATAATCCATCAGTTGACTGTATGTGCTGTACAGTTCCCTTTCCCAACAGCGCTTATAGTTAAGGCAACCCGTGCACACCGTTCCCGCCAATTGGTCAAACATCCTTGACATCCCAAGATGAGCTCCGGCCATCTCCTTTACACCACCAGAATCAAAGGAGTTAGACAGACGGGAAAAAACCATGGCTAGTTTTTGTAGCTTTAGTACTGTGCTCCGGCGCAGCCGTTGCTGATATTCCCAGACCCACTCACCCCGCCGACTGGCCGCAAGGCGGCGCACCTTTTCCCGCACCACCTTAGGTGTCAGGAGAAACAATAGCCCCGCCAGGCTTAGATCCGCTAAGCCGATACTTATGGTGGGGTAGCCACCATATATTAGCATGGCAATTATGCCCAGGGCAAACCCAGCAAAGGCGCCGATCTTGCCCCAGGCGCCAAACAGACCTGCCAATAGTCCCGCCATGGCCAGAGTAGCCACCAGCAGGGAAGGATGCACGTGGCCATAACCGGCCAAGATTCCTGCGACAATACCTGCGCAGGCGCCAATTCCGCTCCCCCCTGCCAAGGCTGCTACTAATATCGACCACGAGGCGGCTACCGTCAAGACATTAAAGGGTCCGATACTAGCTCCCGAAATGCTGGTCAAGGCCAGAGCGCAGGTTACGACCAAGGATAGGGATTGTTCTAACCCCTCTTCTGACCCTTTGGGTCCGTGTCGCAGGGCGCCTCCAGCCTGATAAAAGATCAGCGCTCCGGTGGTAGCAAGGCTAAACTCCATGAACAACATTAGCCAGTCATACCCCAGCATGGCCTGGGAAGCCAAAGTGGGCAACCTGAACACAATCTGCCCCGTTAGGGCCAATAGAATCATGGACAACCAACTCAGTGTGGGCGCCCTGATTCTAATCAGGTAGATTGGCGCCAGTGGCAAGATCAGCCAAAATGTTCTTGTCCCTCCTGCCGCCAGATGGCCGAGAATTAGACCTGCCGCCGCAAAGATTGGATTGGTGGGGGCGATGGCGGCAAAAAAGGGAATTGCAAAGGGCCGCAAGTCCTCGCCGATGACTACCCCGGCCAGCATGGCGGCCAAAATAGTGGTGGCAAGCAGGCGCTGCCGAAGAAGCTTGTCCACCAGCGAGGCTACTACCTTGTTGCCTGGCGCCGACACAATATGTTTGTTTATCACCTGAATCCCTCCCTACTTGGTAAACCAATTATACCCTTAGGAAGGGGTAAATTTTGTTGTTTTGTGCAGGCAAAGCACAAGATTTTTCGCGCTCCTTCGACACTTCCGACAAAAAAATACAGCCCCTAAGGGGGCTTATTACAATATGGTGGGCGAAACAGGGTTCGAACCTGTGACCCCCTGCTTGTAAGGCAGGTGCTCTCCCAGCTGAGCTATGCGCCCATAATATATAATGGTGGCCCCTACGGGACTGGAACCCATGTTACCACCGTGAAAGGGT
>DAIOXA010000052.1:7934-8758 GCA_036758185.1 Bacillota bacterium | reverse complement strand
GTGGCAATCCAGCATGACATGTATCCTCCGTAGGACCAGCCATGGGCAAAGATGTTATCCTCATCCACAATGCCCCTGGTAATGAGGGCATCAACCCCCGCCATGATGTCGGCATAATCCTTATTGCCCCAGTCCTTATCTATGCAGCAGGCAAATTCCTGGCCGTAGGTTTCGCTGCCCCGGGGATTGGTGTACAGAACCAAGTAACCGTGTCCGGCGAACTGCTGGCCGATGAAGCGGAAGGAAGGACCGTAGGCGCCATGGGGGCCGCCGTGAATGAGCAGGAGCAGGGGGTACTGCCTGCCCTCTTCATAATCGGTGGGATAGATCACCCAGCCATCTACCCCCTGGCCGTCAGAACTTGTGTAGGGCATGTGCTCCCAAGCGCCCATACCAACTGCCTCGATGAAATCAGCATTGGCATTGCTCAGGGGCCGTTCAGTGCCCGAGATGTTAACATACAGTTCTTCCAGTTGGTTGGGGGAAGAAGCTGTATAGACCAGGGTATTTCCTCCACCGTGGACACTGCTCAGGGAGCGTTTTGGGTCTGTGAGGATTGGGGTTACCAGGCCAGAGGTATCGGACTTGTACAAGCCCGATACGCCGCCATCCGTCATAAGGAAGAAGAGTTCGTTTTGTTGCCAAAAGAGCTTGTGCCCCCCAGACAGTGAGAGTTCCGCTGAGTCATAGGCCCCCACCGGCCTGTCCAGGGGCATGGTGACGGCTATTGCATCCTTCTGGGTCAGGGGGCGGCTGGGATGCTCCAGATTCAGCAACCAGAGGTGGGAAGTGGTGGAGCGGCCACAGCTTCGGTCATGGCCGAT
>DAIOXA010000052.1:3925-7924 GCA_036758185.1 Bacillota bacterium | reverse complement strand
GGAATTTTCCGCAAGGGGACCAGAGGGGGCTGTTGCTAGGCCCCGGAGCGTCGTAGAGCAAGCTTTCTCGCCCAGTGGCAACTTCATATAGCCACAGATTTGTTTTTCCAACCAATTCGGGTTTGCTGTTGTGGCAACTGGACACTACAATATATTTTCCATCGGGAGAGATTGCGTAGCTCCCGCAATTCCAGTCCCTGGGGGTAATCTGCCTGCCTTGGGGCGTCAGATCCTGGGAAGGGGGTTGGCTGGGAACAGGACTCACAAAGATATGATTTTTCGAATCTCCGAGATACCCTGTTCCGTCAACCCTGTATCTAAAGGAGGTAATGACTTTAGTAGCATTATCCTGGGTTGTCGTTTCTGCCTTTTCCTTTTCAGCTAGGGTCCTCAACCTTTCCCCGTCAGACTCTGGAGCTCCTGGGTAGGGGACCCAATCCTGGGGCTTGCTGAAGACCTTGGCTGAATAAAAAATGCTCCTGCCGTCGGGACTCCACATAATTGAGGAGACAGCTTCCTTGGTTGAGAGCTGCCAAGCCTCGCCGCCGCTCAACTCGAGAATCCAAATTTGGTCTTTGCCGGAGCGGCTGGAGGTAAAGGCTAGTCTGCTGCTATCGGGACTAAAGCGTGGATCGTTGTCCTTGCCAGAAGAGGTCAGGCGACGAACTATATTCGATTCTACTTCTGCCAAGTACAGGTCGGTGAGGGCCTTGTCTTCCTTCTCATCGATGCGTTGGCTGACATATACTATATATCTTCCATCGGGAGATAGTTCTGCTTTGCCCACAGTCCGAATAGAATAAATGTCCCTTGGTTCCAAGAGGCGTTTGCTCATATTGGTCACTCCCCATGATTGGTCCGCCCTTATCAACAGTACTTAAATATGCTTCGACCCGCAAATAAGTTTTCCCTGCCAATAGGGCAATGTCCAGCAAATTTGTTGCCGACATGTAATACTGAAGTAATTTTCCCCAATCCCGACTAACTTCCTCAACTTTTTTTCGCATTGTGACGAGCCTCACAGTATGGAGTTGGAACCTATGCCATACTAAAACTAGACAGACCCAGGCAAAAAAATAAATTTTACCAAAGGGAGTGGTATTTGTGAGCGAATTGATCAATAATCGGGAAGAAAGGCAAAAGATCCTCAAAGACCTGATTCGGCAGCTTCATGAGGGCAAGACTGTGGAAGAAGTAAAGGAACAGTTTAAGCAGATGATGGACGGCATCGGCGGCACAGAACTGTCTCAAATGGAGCACGCCCTCATCCAGGAGGGGATGCCGGTGGAGGAAGTCAAGCGCCTCTGTGATGTCCATGTCCAGGTATTTCGGGAGTCTTTGGATGAAAACATCAAGCCCGAGTCCATCCCCGGTCATCCCGTCAACACCTTTATTCGCGAGAACCGGGCGCTGGAAAACCTCATTGCCAATACCCAGCCCCTCCTCAAGGAGATCACCCAGGCCGAGGATGGTGAGGACATCAGCACCCCCTTGGCGGCATGGCGGCAAAGGAATCAACAGCTGATGGAAATCTTCACCCACTTCAGCCGCCAAGAAAATGTGCTTTTTCCCTACTTGGAAAAAAACGGCGTTACCGGGCCCTCCACCGTCATGTGGGGCTTCCACGATGACATCCGGGTGGATTTGAAAAACGTGGGAACCCTATTGGTTGGGGCGCAGCCCGTGGCCAGTCCTGAACTCAAGGAAAAGATAAAAGAGCTGGTCTTGCCCATGTTCCAAACCATTAAAGATCTCTTCTACAAAGAGGAAAATATCATGTATCCCACTGCTCTGGAGGTCCTTTCTGAGCAGGATTGGGCAGAAATCTATGCCCAAAGCGATGATATTGGCTATGCCCTCATCACCCCGGATAAGCAGTGGGCGCCCAAGGCCAAAGGGAGTGATATTAAGCAAGAAGCCATAGAGGTTCAGGGTCAGATCAAGCTGGACCATGGCGTCATGACCCAGAAGGAAATTGAGCGGATGCTCAACACGTTGCCCCTGGATATCACCTTCGTCGACGCCCAGGACCAAGTAAAATTCTTCTCCCGGGGCAAAGAGCGAATTTTTGAGAGGGCGCCGGCCATCATCGGCCGCAAGGTTCAGTACTGCCACCCCCAGTCCAGCGTGCACATCGTCGAGAACATCGTTAACGACTTTAAGGAAGGGCGCCGGGACAATGCAGACTTCTGGATAAATATGCGGGGCGACCTCGTCTACATCCGCTATTTTGCAGTGCGAGATACCGATGGCGCCTACATGGGGACGGTGGAGGTAACGCAAAACATCACCGACATCCAAAAGTTAGAGGGCGAAAAGAGAATAGACGAAGAGGGCTAGCAGCCTTCGTTGGGGACAGTCCTAACAGCGCAGACTAGCAGCTTAGAAGGCCTGTCCCCCCAAAGGGGAGCACCAAGGTGCTCCCTGCAGACTGGCAACTGAGAAGGCCTGTCTACAAAAAAACAGGGAGCGCAAGCTCCCTATTTGCCGATTAAGATTATAATTCCTGTAGCCAAGGCCAGAATAGCCATGATGTCTCCAGTCAGAAATGGAATAGCGATGAAATTACTCAAACCATGCAAAAGCAACCAGACTGCCAATAACGTCGCGCCGATTTTGCCTAATTTCATTAAAATCACCTCCGGTATAAACTATTTTTACTCTACCATATATATGCAATTTTTACTAGGCATTGAACCAACCCTGCCCAAGGTGTACAATCAAAAAGGATATGCTATAATACCTCATGAGAGGGTGATGGCAATGAAGAAAAGAAAACAGAGCAAAGGTGCCCAGTACGCCGTGGGTTTATTCTTGCTTGCTGTCATTGCCCTATTGTTTGTCCTCCAGGGCTGTGGAAATAATACAGTGGAGCTTTCTGCCACCCCTAGTGAAGCAGCCATTTTGACGGGGGCTGGGTCTTATTCCCAAGGCTCTGCCGTCACCGTCAAAGCTCAATCCGCCCCGGGTTGGGAGTTTGTGCATTGGACCCAGGGAGGAGAAGTAGTGGCAGAAACTGAAGAGTATACATTTATCTTCGAAGGGGGAACTGATCTATTGGCACATTTGCGACCCATGACCCACTCAATTGAGACCCGGACCCAAGGAAACGGCACTGTTATCTCTTCGGCGGATGCCGCAAGCCACGGTAGTGAAGTCACCCTGGAGGCTGTGCCCCAGGCAGGATACCGGTTTGTCCATTGGTTGGATGCTGGCCAGGTGGTCAGCACTCAGGCGATTTACGTGTTTTCTGCCGATGCCGACCGCAAACTCACCGCAGTATTCCTACCCTTGAAATACAGCATCGATTTAGAGGTCGACGCTGGCGGTCATGTATTAGAAAATTGGTCCCTGGAACCGGTTAAGGTGACCCTGGAAGCCATCGCCCAAACGGGCTATGAGTTCTTTGGTTGGGTAGATATGGATACAAGGCAAGAAATTGAAACCGAGGCAGTCTTATCTCTGACCTGGAAGGGCCAGCGCAAAATTATGGCCCGTTTCCGGCCAGAACTGACCTCCGCCGATGGCAATAGTATAATCGCCGTGGTGGGCAAGAAGACCTCCATCGGCCGGTATGAACCCGATGACTTGGTAGTGCTGCCGGACCACATCAGCCGTAAAAACCGCAGGGTGCGTCAGGAAGTTGCCGCTGCCCTGGAGTTGCTGGTTCAGGCCGCCGCGGCCGACGGCGTGGATATCGATGTAGATTCCGGCTACCGTAGCTTCGAGACCCAGTACGATATATTTTTTAGAAATGCCCGCAGAGATGGCATCTTTAAGGCCGAGACTTACAGCGCCCGCCCCGGACAGTCCGAACATCAAATGGGAACCGCCGTGGACTTTGGCGGCACCAATAAGAACTACTCCAGCGCTTACTTTGATACTGCTCCCGGCACTTGGCTCCACCACAATGCCCATAACTTTGGCTTTGCCATGAGCTATCCCCGGGACGCAGTTTAACTAAGGCTTTCATAATGAGTGTGGGTTATAAGTTGTGGG